>JUEF01000039.1 GCA_000802045.1 Peptococcaceae bacterium BICA1-8 | reverse complement strand
CTCAATTAAAAATGGGTGATTTTTTAAATCACCCATCTTATTTCTAAAAAGTATCCTTGAATTCCTTCTCTGATCTAGATATTAAAATTGTGCCTACTAAATCACCCATGCAGTTCAAGCTAGTATTGGCCATATCTATTAAGCGATAAATTCCTGCCACAATTGCAGCAATTTCAAGGGGTAAATTAAATGCCTGTACAAAGATCATTGCAATTACTAGACCACCACCGGGTATACCTCCTGAACCTTCCGAAAGAATCAATCCAACTAATACTATAGATAGTTGGCTTGCTAAGCTAAATTCTACTCCCGCAGCTTGTGCCGTGAACATTAAAACACCTGCCAGCATAATGGCTGTGCCATCTTTATTAAGTTGTGCACCTAGAGGTAATGTAAAGTTAAAGATACTTTTAGGGAGCTTAAGCCTATTCTCAGCAACATCTAAAGAAACTACAAGACTTGCCAAACTACTACAGGTTGCAGCTGTTGTTGCATAAAGGGGGCCCGTCTTTTTAAAGAAATATATAGGAGACATGCGTCCAATAGTAATTAATAACACCATATATACTACAACCATAAATAGTTCTGCAGCCCAAACAGCCCCAACAAATTTAGCCAACGGTCCAAATATAGCAGATCCATATTTACCAACGGTTACGGCAGCTAAGGCACCTATACCTATCGGACCAAAATATAGGATTACTCCAACTAATTTTCTTAAGAGATCTGCAATTATTGTAAAGCCTTTTTGCAAAGGGGCTTTTTGTTCTGCCGGTAATAGTAATGTAACAATACCTATAAAGACAGCAAAAACAACAATTTGTGCAACATTCCCTGAACTAAAGGAAGCAAAAATATTTTTGGGAACAAGGTCTAAAACTATATCAGTTACCTTTGGAACAGAGCCTATTTCCTGTGAAACTTTACCTGTCAAAGTTATTCCCACACCCGGCTTTACTATATTCATCATGACTATTCCTATGCTAACGGCAAATGCAGTTGTTAAAAGATAGTAAGCCATAATTTTTACTCCAATTCGCCCAACTATCCTTAAATCAGTTAGACTGGATAAGCCCGCTAGAAGATTAAAGAAAACTAATGGAATAGCTGCCATCATAAGAAGTCTTATAAATAAATCACCTAAAGGCTGAAGAATGACAGCCTTTTGACCAAATATTAATCCTATCAAAATACCCAAAACCATATATATAAGAATTTTTGTTGCCAAAGATAAATTCTTATAACTTTTTACTAAACTCATAATTTCACCTCTCATCTCTATTTTCATACTTTTTAGAAATAGTTAATACTAATTAATTCTTAAATTCCTCTACCAAATTCAACAATCTATCAATATCAGATTTGTTATTATAAAAGCTAAGTGATGCTCTGATTGAGTCACGCCGAATTGTTGCTATTACATTATTAGCCGATAATTTTTCAAAAAGTTCTTTAGTGTGATTGTTTTTTAAACATACAATACCAGCTCGTTGGGTTTCTTCTATAGGACTCAAAACTTCAACTCCTAAACTTTGCAATTCTTTTGTGAGATAGCCACCTAACTCTAATACTTTACTTTCAATATTTTTTATTCCTATAGAGTTGATAAAACTAATCCCAGCATTTAAGGCAGTAATCCCTAAATAGTTCTGGTTCCCGATTTCATATTTTGTTGCGTTCTCTGCTAAACATAAAGAGTATGTTAATGAATCATGCTCAATTGCCACCGGAGCTACCATACCTGATCTAGCAACATATACTGGTGGAACCTTATCCATTATTCCTTTTCTGCAGAAGAAAAATCCGATACCATGGGGAGCTAAAAGTCCCTTGTGTCCTGAAGTTGCTAACATATCTATTCCTAAATCTTTTACATCTAAATTAAGAATACCCATTGCCTGCACTACATCAACAACCAGGAAGATTCCCTTTTCATTACAAAGCTTAGCTATAGCTTTAATGTCATTACGATTTCCAGGCATATATGTGACATAGGATACAGCTACAGCTTTTGTTTTGTCATCAATAAGTGCTTCAATATCTTCAACCTTTACTATTCCGTTTTTGGTAGGTGCCCATCGAACTTCCACACCTTTTTTATCTAAGTTTAGCCAGCAGTAAATATTATTGGGATGTTCATTATCATTTAAAATCACATTATCTCCAGAATTAAAAGGTACGCCATTTGCAGCAATATTCAAACCTTCTGATGTATTTTTAGTTAATGCTATTTCCTCGGGTTCTGCATTAATAAGTTTAGCAATGCTTTTTCTTGTCTCTTCAATAGTATTTTTCCATTCTTCTTTATCTCCGCCCATAGTTTGCTGCTTAATAATATAATCATTCATTACATTGGTAACAGGTATTGGTAGAGCATTTTTATTGGCAATATCAAGGTAAGCATATTTCTCTGTTACCGGAAATTGTGCTCTTATTTCTTCCCAGTTCATAAATGTGTTCCTCCTATCAAATTTTTTTTACATCTAGACCTTCGGTAATCTTCACCTCCATTATGTTTAGTTTATTTTGGAAAGCTTATTTTCTAATAAAGGTAAATACTTTAACCCCGATGCAGTGAAAAAGCATACAGTTCTATCTGTATTTTGGATGAATCCCGATTCTCTTAATTTTTTAGCTGCCACTATTGTTGTAGCACCTTCCGGACTACAGAAAATCCCTTCATTACTAGTAATAAGCTCCCAAGCATCATATGTCTCTTGGATACTTACAGAAACAGCTGTCCCTAATGTTTCTCTTACAGCTTTTAATACTAGTTCATCTGCAAATGGTTTAGTGGAACGCATGCCACCAGGGATAATATCCACTTCACCCCATGCTTGACAGGTGCCTTTTCCTTCCTCAAAAGCCTTTACTAAAGGTGCACAGCCTTCATATTGGACACAAACAAGTTTTGGAATAAATTCTATTAAACCGATTTCCTTAAGTTCATTAAAAGCTTTCCACATACCAATTAACCCTACGCCACCACCGGTAGGATAAAGAATCACATCCGGAACATCCCAATTAAATTGTTCGGCTATCTCATAACCCATTGTCTTCTTACCTTCCAATCTATATGGCTCTTTCATTGTGTTAATATCAAACCAGCTTTCATTTACATCCATTGCTTCTTTTACTAATTTACCTCCAATAGATATATGTCCACCGTAGAGTTGAATATCCCCACCTACAGCAGAGCATTCTTTTTGGGTACTTTCAGATGCATCCTCAGGTAAAAATATATGGGCATTAATATTACCTCTTTTACAGTAAATAGCCCACGCAGCACCGGCATTACCAGAACTAGACATTACTATATTAGTAACGCCTAACTCCTTTAAACGGGATACAGATACTGACGCCCCTCTTGTTTTAAAGCTGCCGGAAGGATTTTGGCCCTCATCTTTAATAAATAAGTTATTAATGCCTAGCTCTTCTCCAACTTTGGGCATTTCTAAGAGTGGTGTTAATCCTTCACCTAAAGTGACAATGTTCTTTTCGTCTTTTACTGGCAGTAAATTTTTATATCTCCACAGGCTATGTGTTTTGCTATCAATTATCTTGTCTTTTTGTTTTTTTGCTTCATCAAGATTATATCTGGCAAATAATGATGTACCACATGTACAAAAATTTATTACTTCATCGGCTGAAAATAAATTCCCGCATTTAGGGCATTCCAAATGGGTAAAAAAACTCAATTTTATCACTCCTTGTATAAATTAAAGGGCTTTTGCCTTTTTGATTATTTCAGTGAATTTATCAATATCATTTTCATCATTATAAAAATGAATTGAGGTTCTAATCTGATCTTTTCTAAGGCTTACATAAATTTTATTATCTACTAAATATTTATATAATTCAGAAGGATTCTTTGCATATTCAAATGCCACTATACCTGACATATTCTTATTTCCAGGGGACGTAATTACTAATCCTAGATCTTTAAGTGCTTGTCTAAGAAGGATTACTAACTGTAAAATCCTATTTTCAATTTTTTCAATGCCAATATCCAATATCATATCTAAGGCAGCGTTCATACCATAAACTGCAGAATAATTTAGACTTCCTATTTCCCACTTTCTAGCATCTTGGATCAAAGATGTATTTATTTTTTTTGGATCATCATATGTATATAATTTGCCTGCAAAAATACTTTCCAACTTGGATACACTGTTAGAACTACAATATAAGAAGCCCATTCCATATGGACCTAATAGCCACTTATGTCCAGATGTAGCCATTGCGTCTATACCCATTTCTTTTACATTAACATTCATTGCACCAAGTGACTGTACTCCGTCAACAAAAAAGAAAATGTTTTTCTCTTTGCATAAGTTGCTTATAGTTTTCAAATCTACTTTAAAACCTGGCACTGTCGATACGTGTGAAATTGAAACAGCTCTAGTCCCATCATCTATTAACTCTTCTATATCTTTAGCAGTATAAAAATATTCTTTACTAGATACATTTCGAACTTCAATACCTTTTCGGTTAAGATAAGTCCATGGAAATATGTTACTAACGTGCTCCTGATCACTTATGATTACATTATCACCCTTAAAATACTTGAGACCGTTTGCTAAGAAATTAAGACCATATACAGTATTAGGTACAAGGGCAATTTCTTCTAGCTTTGCATTTATTAATCTCCCAATTTTCCCTTTAACAGCAAGTGTCACATCATTCCACTTCTCTTTGTTTCCTCCGGTCTGTTGCACATCTTTGTAAAATTCCATAATTGAATTTATAACACAATTTGGCACTGATGCTTTATGGGCAACATCAAAATAAACAGAGTCCTTTGTTATAGGAAATTCCTCACGATAGAAAGTAATTTTTCACCTCCTTTCGCATTAGCATCTTTATAAGCTATGGTTGAATAATTTTGAATCTATTTTTTTTTGCTTTTTCAATATGCTTGAACATTGCCTTTTCAGCAGCCTTACCATTTCTTTCTTTTAATGCACCAATAATCTCCATTTGTTCATTAATACTATCTTGGTACCTTGATGTGGCTCCCTTCAACCTAATTAAGTTAAAACTTTTTCTTAGGTTATTGAGTATAGAATTGATTTTACTATTACTATTAAATCTCATAATAACATTGTGTAATTGGCCATCTAATTCTAGTAATTTTAAACAATTCTGTTGGGAAGGCTCCTTTGATTTTAAATCAATTAATTGTTTTTCTAAGGGGATCAATAAATCTACATCAATCGTTTCTGCAGCTATTTTTGCTACATACGGTTCAAGCAATTCCCTGATTTGATCCATTTCTAATATATCCTGTAGTGTTATTTGCTTAACAATAGAACCTTTTTTAGGAATAATTGTTATTAACCCTTCCTGCTCAAGTTTCCTAAATGCCTCTCTAACCGGAGTTCTACTTACATTAAAACAATCTGCAATCTCTTGTTCTATTAACATTACTCCCTGGGGTATTTTTGATGAGTAAATATCCAGTCTTAACTTTTTATATATTTTTTCAACTAATGAATCAGCCGATTCTTTGATCATTAAATGCTCTCCTTTGTATACAACATAAGTACAATTGGTATTCAAATGGTATGTAGTAAATGTATATTTAGCTCATCCCAAAAAAGACCACAAATTATTTTTATATTAATTTTTGTTAAATTTTTTTTTCAACCAAATAATAATATTATGTCTAACCACTTTGTTGCTCAAAAAACAAGAAGAGAAATTGCAAGAAAAATTGGGGTCAGACTCACCTTTAAACTTCATATTGTTTAAAGGTGGAGCCTGACCCCAAAGTTTTATTAAAATTGTGCCTACTAAATCACCCATGCAGTTTAAACTAGTATGCCATAGCTATTAAAGGAAAGCGTTTACTGTTTATTGCCGTTAATTGGTATATCTATTACTTCATTATACTCCTTTGTATAGCTTATCCGTTCGATTAGGACCTGGTATTGTTCTCCTTTTGCTAAGAATTCCAAGGTTCGTTCATAGGTGATTCCTATTCCCTTGTCGGTATGTTTTTCTAATTCACTGGGGATTGTTTTTTCCAAGGAAATTTTCTTGCCGTCTACTAAAAGATAGACCTTCTCCAATAGAATATCTTCACCGGTAACAATAGTAAGATAAGTTGCATCGTTCTTTGTGTCTAGTTTCTTTAATATAATATCATTGCCCTCAACGTTAATCTTTAAATTTTCCACTGCTAAATCAATATTAACCAATTTTTCAGTGTTCTTTGCGAAGGGAAGCTTGTTTATTCTAATTTTAATATCCTTAATATCCTCAGGTAAAGGTTCAAATCTACCCTCAAATGATAAGCCCAAAGTAGAGCTTGATAATCCCCCTCCCATCTTTGGTACCTCAGTGCCATTGGCTAACAAATCATAATCTAAATTAAGTCGGTGATTTCTACTGGTTTTCATATTTTCCCTTGTTTCTTCAGGGAGTTTTAGTATTCCTTCAACTAGGGTCATTGTTGGTGATGCTGTTAATGAATTGAAAATCACTTTGGTCTCGTCAAAATTTACAGTCTTATTGATAGCCTGTTTAATGGTATATCCCATAGCTTTAGTGTGGAGAGTTATTATCCACTGAAAAAGTTCATTCTAAAAACCCGAAATCCTGAACACATTTTTGTATGCGTACTGGTTTCGGGTTTTT
>JUEF01000038.1 GCA_000802045.1 Peptococcaceae bacterium BICA1-8 | reverse complement strand
ACTTATACCTGGCTGCTGTTTTCGCCTTTGGCGTACGGCTATTTCAAAACCTGGCTACAATTCGGCACTATCTTTTATGCCGCGGCTTAAAGAGCTATAAGGGATGCCCTAGGAAGTAATGCTTTAGCATTACTTAGGTTAAGGTTTCGCTCCATTTCATTCCGCTAGATTAAGGTTAAGATTTTTCTCAGCCTTAACCTCAGCCTTAGCCTACCCGCTAGGTTCATCCCAGCAGTTTTGTAATGCTTGTGTCAGACGCAAAAGCTCGACGGGAAAGTATGTCCGACCCATAAAAATGACCAAAAAGTAGATGCTGACCAGTAAGCTAGACCAGTGAGTAAGAAGGTTGGTGAAATGTATGAACAGGAAAAAATGGCAGGTGCCTATTACTATAGTATTAGTATTTTTGGGTATTTTATTGTCCGCCCAATTTCAAACTCAAGCTCGGGTACTCTCCGATTTATCAATGCAAAAAACTGAAGACCTGATTACTATGGTTCGGAATCTAAGCGACAAAAGAATGCAGCTGGAAAGAGAATTAAACGAAACTGAAAGAAAAGTACTAACTATAAAGAACTCCAGCTCAGATGAAATAAATATTATCAATAGCCTAAAAGCTGAGTTAAATAAGCTCCATCTGATCAACGGAAATGAAGAAGTAAAGGGTCCGGGCTTACAGGTTACTATTGATCAGAACTCACCCATTCTCTATGTTGATATTGTCAGCATTATAAATGAACTCTGGGCTGCCGGAGCAGAAGCGATATCTGTAAATAATACCCGAATTGATACAAATTCAATTTTCTTCTATGCAGAGACAGAAAATAACATGTATATAACTCTAAATCACAAGCCTTTAACTTACCCAATTTTGATAAATGCCATAGGTAACCCCAATACTTTGGAAAAGGGGCTGACCTTACCAGGCGGAATTATCGATAATCTAGCCTTGTTTAGAGCTTATCCTTATTTAGAACAGACTGAGGACATCATTATACCCGCTATTGAAAACAATCCGGTTTTTATTGACGCTATAATCAACAAAAAAACGCCTTAATAAAAGGCGTTTTTTTTAACTGCATTGCTAGTTTAATATTCTCATCTTCTTCGCCATTTCCAATTGAGAGCCTTGGGGAACAAAAAATTTCGTATAAGGATCTTTCTTTAAATTACTAACTAATTTATAATAATGCCACTTTCCTTTTTCGTCCCCTTGCTCCCAACCACTAGTTATGTCTACAATATTATTTTCGGCAACTGAAAAGGTTTTTCCCCACTTTTCAAGCTTTTCTCCATAAGAAAAGATAAAAATATGGTTTCGATAAATAATAGCTTCAACCAAAGCATTTTCTTTTTTTATTTCAAAAACCTGAATCTTTGATCCCAAAAAATAACGTTCATCAGCTGCATCTCTAATTAAATTATGCCAGTATTGATAATCCTGGAAGCTTAAATAATAAATATGATTTTTTTCTTTAAGTTCCTTAGCAAGCGTAAATTCAGTATCTGTTATAACCCTATATACATCCCTAACATGACATAAACCTTTAACAGCCAAATGCACAGATTTATTTGCGTCTTGTAGGAGCTCCTGAAAGAAATAACATATTTCCGTAACATTTTTCAAACTGCTGCTAAATATTATCAGTTCATTATTAGTTAAAATAAACTCTCCATATATGTCGCTGGATATATCAAGCCCTTTATCTACAGGGTCTCCCGCTTTGAACCACTTGTAACAAATACCTCCATCAAATTCACCGGTCACATGAACTTTGTCCCAATTATCAAAAGTACTTTTTATATTAATATAATTACTAATACTATAAACTCCGGCAAAAACCTTATAGTTCAAGGGGTTTAGGGGATCACCGTCATTAATGGGGCTGAAACACTCTATTTTAACACCAGCAATACACCATTGCTCATTATTTTTTTCGAGATCAAAATTAAAATCTATTTTTTTAAGTTCGTCATTTTCATTGCTGCCAATAATTTGATATTGGCAACTAGCATTATTTTCACCATTTATCCACCCTAATGGGATTGATTTGATAAAGGAGTATTTTTCAAAAGGATGTACCCAATTAGCTAAAAAGTCATCCCTATCACCGAATTTATTTTGCAGGCTTGGAGCCGCTATGTCATATACTAAAGCAGCATCCATATTTTTCAAAGCGAGAAAGTATGCGTTAATTAGCCGCTCTGGCGTAACCTCTTTAGCTGATAACCTTAGAAGTTCCCTACTGTTTTCTTTAGCCTCTACTTTCGTATTATTAGTGAGAAAATGTTTGTACTGGGATAAACCGCTAGCTACTTTAGTCCCAAATCGTTGATTTTGTTTATAGGCATCCTGCAAAAGTGTCTGGGCAGAGAAATAATTTATGCTCCTAAGATTTTGTTTTTCAATAATTTTTAAGAGTTCTTCCTTATTTGAACTAGTGTGCTGGAAATATTCCTTTATCCCTAAATGGTTAAATGCTAGGGAAAAATAATAAGCATTATATTCCTTTTCCATTTTCATCATAAAAACTAAAACACAGGAGCCCTGAAGTCTAGAGGGAGAAACATAAGCTTGTACATCTAAAAAGCTAAATTGCAGAGGATCCAATGGACTTGCTTTATGCCCTAGATATTCAAATTTACGCAAGGTCTTGACAGCTATCCTTTGGATCTCACCCTCCATTTCTCGGGAAATCAACTGAAAAAGAGGAATCAATTTAGGATTATTAGTTTTAGATAAGTTTATAGTTATTTTTAATTGTATATCAGAAGGCAAATTTTCAATGATATTCAAGCATGTGCTTTGAGCCCCATCTAGTTCAGTCAATACAAGGAGCTCTTTTGCTAATTCACTGTAAATATTTCCGTTTGTAAAGCCTTTTCTTAGCACGAACTAAAACTCCCTTTCTTCTTCATTTATCCCATTATCTCTTTATATCCTTTCGCTTTAACAAACAAATTTTCCTTTACTTTTTTTCCGTATTTTTCCATCATTTTTCACTAACAACCTGCATTTTCTGCGCAACAAGTAGTAAGTTTTGACCCTACATCCTGATATAGCAAGAAAGTATAAAAAATTTCTTTTTAATTGTCACCTTATGTTATAAAAAAGTAGGTTGCGTTTACAATATTGAAGAATTAAAAAAACGCCCATAATTTTGGCGTCTTCTAACATCATAAATTTTCTTAGTAGCATAGAATACTATAGAACCATTTTTTTAAAGTAGTCTTCTGCAATAAAAGACTTGGGGTGAAAATAATGGGTGATTCCTTGGTAATGTTACTTCTTACTTTAAGCCTAGCACTATGGATAAAGTTTACTTCTTCTCTCAAAAAAAGAATGTGGCCATTCTCAAGCAATAAACCCCGCCACAAAAAGTCAAGCCTAGACAGCTAACAGCCAGAACAACTGCCACAGCTACCGCTAGAGCATGATGAACCAGCGCTGCCCCCAGAAATTCCACCTAAATTTACTCTGTTAAACTTTTGCTGAATATCTTGTGAGCCACATTTAGGACAGGCTACCTTAGCTTTATCCTTAATACTTACCTGTACGGTAAAATTTTTGTCACAATTTTTACACCTAAAATCATAGGCTGGCATACCCTCACCTCCGATTAATAAGGAATTCTTTAAAATCAAGTATAGCTCTTGATGCTATTTTTAGCAATATACATCTAATTATTAAGTTTAAACGATACTAGATTTGTCCCTTCTTTGTTTATAAATTAGCACTAACTTGAAATGCAGGAAAAACTATCATCTTAATAGAAATATATATAAAACTGAGCATAGCTCAGTTTAGATTTAGCTTTGCTAGATTAAGATTCAATACCATGGACTATATTCTATGTTCCTTGTCTTTTATCTTTTTCTGGTCACTGGTCACCGGGCACGAACCCAAAAGACTTTCTCAAATAATAACTAGTCACTAACCGAGGTAGGTGTCAGCAAAAATGCTTAGTCTTAATGAAATTATTAATCTTGAACCCCAATCCCAGATATATAAAGGTTCCTATTCAGGAACCATAATTGATATAGCTGATTCTACCTTTACCATCACCATGCCTTACGAAAATGGGAAATTGGTACTTTTAAGTGTGGGAACAATGCTAAAAGCAGCTATCCCTGAAAAGGAAATTTCCTTTATATCCGAAGTTATTAAACGGACCTTTGTTCCAGAACCCTCTCTAGTTTTGTCTCTACCAATACAATTTTCAGATAAAAAGACCAATAAACAAACTAAATTCATTTCCATAACCAGTGGAAAAGGTGGAGTCGGAAAAACTAGTTTTACTATAAACCTAGGAATAACCTTGAGCCTGATGGGCTATCGGACCTTTATTATTGATGCTGACCTAGGAACAGCTAATGTTGATGTACTTCTCAACATGCATCCCAAATATAATTTAAATGATATCTTAAATAAAGAAAAGGATATACTAGATATAATTATCGAAGGACCTGGAGGAATCCAGGTTGTCCCTGGAGGCTCAGGACTCCAGAACCTGGCTGACCTAGATGAATGGCAGTTTAGCCGGTTGATTAATAGTTTTCAGACCCTAGAAAAATATGCTGATATAATATTAATAGATACAGGAGCTGGTCTTTCCAAAAACGTTATAAATTTTATTATAGCTAGTGATGAAGTAATCGTTGTGACAACACCTGAACCCCATGCCATAACTGATGCTTATGCTATTATCAAGGTCATGGATAACAGGGATCCCTCCTTAAGACCTAAACTTGTTCTCAATAGAGTCGAAAGTCCTGAAGAGGCTAGGCAGGTTGCTGATAAAATGATTAGAGTTACTGAACAGTTTTTGACTTTAAAGCTAGATAGCTTAGGATACATTCTAGAAGACAGTCATGTTTTAAGAGCAATAAAAAAGCTGCGCCCCTTTGTTCTCACTGATCCTCAAAGTCCAGCAGCTCAATGTGTTAAAAACATTGCTCAAAAAATAGTGCGCCCTGAGGAAACTAACCAGCTCGAAGTTAGAAAAAACTTCTTCAACCGATTTAAGGAGCTGTTTAAAAAATGACCAATTTAAATCAATATATATATAACTACCCGTGGAAAAACATTAAACCGAATTTAACTCCCCTGGCCCATGAGATTTTAAATCAGCGCTACCTTTTAAAAAACTCCCAGCAGGAAATAATTGAAACCCCTTTAGAGATGTATATTAGAGTAGCCAAATACATGGCCTCCCAGGAAAAATCTCCTCCAGAACAAATTTTTTGGTTTAATAAATATATCACGGGACTAATTCAACAAAAATGGTGTGTTTCTAGTCCGGGTCTAATGAATTCAGGCACTAAGCTTTCTCAGCTCAGTGCCTGTTTTATTCTGGAAATTGAAGATAATTTAGAAAATATATTTACTACTCTAAAAAATGCAGCCTTAATTTATAAATCAGGGGGCGGAGTAGGCTTTTACTTCGGCAATCTTCGGGAGCAGCAAGCAGTAATTGAGAGCACCAAAGGTGTTTCTAGCGGTATCCCCTCTTGGCTTAAGCTTTATGATACTGCAGTTAACTGTGTAGCCCAAGGGGGTAAACGACGGGGAGCAGCCTTAGGACTCTTACCCATAAATCATGCTGATATTGAATACTGGCTTGAAGCTAAATCCCAGGAAAACCATTTAACCAACTTTAACCTGTCTGTTTCTATTACCGATGAATTCATGGAAGCCTTAGAGAAGGATAAAGATATTTCTTTAGTTAGTCCGTTAGGTTATGTTGTTAAAAAAATAGCAGCCCGCAGTCTATGGGGAAAACTCTGTTATCATGCCTGGCACAAAGGTGAGCCTGGAGTATTTTTTATCGACCGAATCAATCAAGATCATGCTAACCCCAACCTAGGAAGAATCAACTGCAGTAACCCCTGTGCGGAATTTGTTAATATTAATTACTCCTCGTGTAATTTAGCCTCTATAAATTTAGAAAAGCACCTTTTATACAATGGAAGTCAGACAAGCTTTGACTGGGACAAATTTAGAGAGACAATTATTACAGTACAACGTTTCCTCGATAATATGATAGACGCTAACCAGCTTCCCCTTAAAGAATTAACTGAAACCACCCAGGCCATTCGCCCCCAAGGTTTAGGGTTTATGGGTTTAGCTAGAGTCTTAAAAGCCTTAAAGCTAGGTTATCATAGTGAGGCTGCTCGCCAATGGGCGGATAAGATGACGGGTTTTCTTCGCCAGACCGTTGAAGAGGCCTCCCACGCCCTAGCCTTAGAAAGAGGAGTTTATCCAGCATGGTCAGGCTCCACCTGGCAGCAGAAAAATAAACAAATGCGTAATAGCTGTCTTTTGGCAATTGCCCCCACTGGAACTATTGCTACCCTGTGCAATACCTCCTGGGGATTAGAGCCGGAATTCGCCCCAGCATATATGAGGCAAATATTAGGCGGGCAAACCTTTTTTGAAATTGATCCCCAGCTACTGCAAATAATGCAAAAACTAGATATCAATAGCCCTGAAATGCGGAGAAATATTTTAGCCGCTGCCTCCATTCAGGACTTTAGTGAATTCCCTCGGGAAATAAAAGAGGTTTATGTCTATGCCAAAGATATAAGTCCCACTAACCACATAAAAATGCAGGCTACCATTCAACAGCATGTTGACGGTGCCTGCAGTAAAACTATTAACTTACTCTCAAATGCAAGTACAGAAGATGTCGACCAAGCCTTCCGGCTTGCCTATAAATTGGGTGTAAAAGGGTGTACTGTCTACCGCGATCGGAGTAGGGAAAAACAGGTCTTGCACAATTGCAAAATAGATAATAGCTGCCCGGAATGCCAGATTTAGCTGAATTTCTTTCTATACCCACACTTTCTACAGAGCTCCTCAACTACATCACGTCGGGAAAACCCTTGATAAAGCTTATTTGCCCTCTCGCCCTTTATTATCTCAGAGAAGTGGGTTTTATTAATATTGCCTAAATTCATTACTCCTTCTCCATCAAGGCAACAAGGTACTACAGTCCCATCTACTAAAATAGCTACTTGATTCCTAAGCCCATAACAAAAGCCCTTCCCTTCATCTTCTGCTTCTTTTAAGTCAGGCCAATGAAATTGCTGATCCTGATTTACATATACTCTTTCAGCAATTTTAATCCCACCACCGGGAATGACCTTTTCCTCTATTTTATAAGGTATATCAAATTCCTTTTCGATTGTTGCCAGCAACTGCGCATTTCTTTGCTTTTCGAGGTTTTTGTTGTTATCCCCTTCTAGATTCCATAGCCTCAAGGATATTATAATATTGGTTTCTTTCGTGACTGTCTTAATAAATGTCAGAATGTCATTAATGTAATTGTCCATATGTTTTAGCCCTTTATTTCCTTCCAAGCTATGCAGAGAAAAATTAATCTGCCTCAGGGCAGGTTTATCGAGTATTTTATCCTGCGCCTTATTAATTAATGTACCATTTGTAGTTAGATTTACCTTAAAGCCTTTCTCATTGCTTAAATCTAAGAATGTATCTATTTCCGGATGGAGTAAAGGCTCCCCCTTTACATGAAAAAAAATTAAATCGGTATAAGGCTTTATTTCGTTTAATATTTTGGTGAAGTTTTCTATTTTCATGTACTCAGGTTTCCGCTTTGTTGGTGGGCAATAACTACAGGCAAGATTACAGGCATTTGTAATCTCAATATAAACTTTCCTAAATCTTTTCACTTTTTCTACTCCCATCCAAGCACTGGCTATTAATTATGTTAATGATTCTATTATGCCATAATTTCAAAAATAAATGGGGATGTCCTTGCTACTATAAGCAAGACCCATCCCATTTAATATTCAAATCATAGTTTATTACCGCATTCTCCACAAAACCTGGTTTGAGGAGTGTTTGTTGCCCCACATTTAGAGCAGCTTGCCATGCCCAGCTTTGAGCCGCATTCCTGGCAAAATTTCACACCCTCTGGATTTACAGTACTACATTCGGGACATCTTAGAGCCTCCTGCTGTGTTTTGAGGGCTTCCTTTTCCTCTTTTACAGCCTTTAACTGATTTTCCGCCTGGACTAGCTTTTTTTGTATTGTTCCCAATTCATTTATAATATCACTGTAGGCAGGATCATTGGTAATGCTCCCTAATGCCTTTTTTCCTATAGCGGCATAAGCCTCCATTTCCTGCTTTTGTAAACCATTTAGCTCATTGTTTGCCGTAAAGATTTTTGTATCCGGGTCATCCTGAGGCATAAAAGAGCCAAGGCCTTTCAACAATCCGCCAAACAAGTCATTTGACATCCCTTTTCACTCCTCTTCAATAAATTAGGTTTTACCTAACCTTAACCTTAGCCTTAAATGGGCTTGCCCATTTATTAATCAAGGGTCAGTTTCCCATCTACAATGCCGCCACTCATTTCAAGAACATAGCCTGCATCTTGAAAAACTTGGATAGCTTGTTCTTTGGTCATATCTTCACGATCCTTCAAGGAAATAATCTCAAAATTAGGCCCAACTTCCGCTTTAGCTACCACAAAATCATATTGATCCTTTCCATTGCGGATGAAGATAGCCTCATTACTAATTGCTTTATTACCCCTAAAGTCAAGTGAATTGCCACTTAACACAAAGCAGCTGATACTTCCGTCCTTCTCCTGTCTGAATTCACTGGTTGAACGTTGAAATTGGCTACCATTTCTTTCAGAATAAGATTCCTCATAAAAATAAACATTCTTTAAATCACAGTTTCCATTTTCAACCTTCCTATCACCGGCTTTTGCAGATGGACCGAAACCGTCCTTTTCCAATACATCATCATATCCAAAAGTCAGATTTGAACCGTCCTTCTCAATAAATCCTTGAAACCCAGCAAACATCAATTCGCCCTCATAGCGTCCATCTTTATTCTCCAAATTTAGAAGGCCATATTGAACACCACTGATAAAACAGGTTCCAGGTAAAACAAGTGCCATAATCGGCATTCCGTCATATTCGTTGATGACACTCTCGTTGTTATTATAAAGACTAGTCCAAAGATCTGCAAAATCGGCAATGCTTTCTAGTTGAGCGTCTCCAGATACAGCCTCTGGTTTTTCAGTCTCAACAGGGGCCTTTTCTGGCTCTACCTTTTCTGTTGTGTCCGAACTTTTTTCGGTTGTTTCCGCACTTTTTTCGGTTGTGTCCTGCTTGGTATCTGTCGAACCACCACAGGCTGTTACCATTAAAGTAAAGCACAGTAACAAAGACAAGATAATTAAACTTTTTTTCATAAATACTACCTCCCGATCAATTTTACTCCCTTTATAATAAGCTGGGACAAACCTCTCTTGCAGGAGACAGGATGCAAGATTCAAGATGAAAATCTTTTCTTGCTTCCTGCTTCTTGTTTCTTGCCTCTTGATTGAGGAATGCCCTCAATTCTAAAGATCTTTATGCTTTATGCTTTTGCTTTATGTTTTATGTTTTGCTTAGCCTTAACCTTAACCTTAACCTAGCGAAGCGCGTAAACAGCCCGTGGCTGTTTACTTGCGTTTTGCTAAAGTAAAGTACACTGACATACCATCATTAAACCCTTGTTCGAAGCCTATGAGATTTTGTTTTATTCTTTGCTCATAACCATCAGCAATGCTAAGTTTAAAATTAATGTTAATAGGGGCGTTCCCAGGAGGACTATAGCTTAATGCTTTATCTAATGCTGCATCATAGCCCTTCATTACATCATTCAAATGCTTACCGATAGCTCCTGCCAATGCCATAGCCTGTTTTATAATCTCATCATAATCATCTAATACCAGACTCATAGTGGCAACAGCCCAGATAGATACTTCAATTCCCATAAAGCCACCCACTATATACTTGCCACCATCCCCAGCATTGTCTTTCAGGGCTGCCATAGCATAGCTGGCCATACTTGCATGCTCACCAGTATCAAACACTGAGATAGTTTCATAGGTTACCGGATCAATCTCCAGCCAAGCCCAGCGCTTTTGCCCGTCATAATCACTGGGCTTATCGTAGGCAAGAATCATCTTTTTACTATCAGCCACACTATTAATTAGACGTTCTGGGAAGTTACCTGCTTTTTCCATATCTGCAGAAATTTTTCGCCCCATTTCCGGATCTTCGACATCAGCCGGAATAAGCAGCATAGCAGCATCCTTGGGAGCCTTAGCCCAAATGTCAATAAAGCTCGCCTTATCCCCACCGGTCAGTGCCTTGCCTTCCAAGGTAGATACGAACATTCCAGCACTGATATTGTAGGCTGCTTGGGTATTTTTGTCCCCATTGTGAGGCTGGTTTACAGCTTGCAGCAAGTCCATACTGGTTCGGATTTTATCGTCGTTAACAGCCATGCAGGAGGTCAAGACAATACAGCGTTCTTTATCTATACGCCCCAGAGTCAGCTTTAAGTCCTTACCGAGTTCCTGGTCAAAGGTAGTCTGGGCGGTTATAAAACGATTGAGAATATTTCGGCTATACCATTTAAGGGCAGAAAGAGTATCAGGATTTTCTGCTGCCTTATATTCCCCCTTGGTAGCCTCTTCCAGCTTTTTGGCCGCAGCCTCTGGCAAATCTGGCAAGTTAATAGCTATGGTATGAAAGAGCTTATCTAGAGTTTCCCCTTCTAAAAGGCTGCTTTCGTGACTAAAGGTATTGCCGGGTAGCTCCACATCAATTTTAATGCCTAAAATCTTATCCTTACCACTATCAACAGCAAATGTGCTCCTTGCATATCCATTAGGGGTACCTATTGCTGCCGTATACTTCATACCCGTACCCATTCCAGCTTCCATATAGCCAACCTCAATGGCATCAAGGCTAAGATCAGGAAGAGGTATTTCCTTAGCAAGAAGTTCAATATAGTCGTAGTATTTTGCATCCCCTTCTCCGCCACCAAGAGCATCAGCCACATCACCCATGCTGCTTTGAGCCGATTTATCCCCGGGCTCTATTTTTACCGAAACCTTTACAGTGGCTAACTTTGGTACAAAATCTAAAATATCTTGCTCTGAGGGCAGGTAAACCAAGCCTTCAAGCTCTTGAATATCCTTCATAAATGGAATTACAAACAGCTTCTCATTTCCTTTCTCATCGGTATAAGCAATTCCGGGTAAAACCTGCTTGGAAATCACTTCGATAGAACTCATCTCAAAAAGCTTTTGTCTGCCAGTTTCGGTTAAAGCGATACCCCGCTGCTTTGGTGTAGCACCACTTTTTGCTAAAAGACCCATAGCCATTTTTGCCAAATCCCATTGTGTTCCCCAGCCTTGGGTCATTACTGCCTCGGGGGAATTGCGATAGTTCCAGGTTTCATCCTTACTGGGAAGCCATTTGACCGTCTGCATAACTTTGATGAAGTCTTCAATAGATTTTACAGTTTTTATTTTTTCCGCACCGCTTGTGACAATAGTGGGCATTGGAATGTTGTTTTTACCGTCCTCTGATGAAAGACCCACGGTTTGAATATAGCCGGTATTACCGCTCCCACCTTTTGTAGACTTATATTTAAGAATAGTCTGCTGTACTAAAGCTGCTAGCTGATTTTCAAACCCTTGATCAACAATGTTTAACTGAGTTTGATTGACAATTAGCTCAGGGCTTAAATAACTCTCTGTCCCCACAGGCTCATTCAAGTCTGCGAAATAGAGTGACTTGAGGTTCCATTTGTGACCTTCCTCCGGTAGGTTGAATAGGACAAAGCCTCTACGCTGTGCACCATCAAAAACCGCCCAGTCATCGTCAATTCCATATAACAGCCATCTGGTGGCATATTCAGGCTGTAAAATTCCCTCTGAGGAATCACCGGACGCAAAATTTCCAAGACCGACACCTTTTTCCGTCACAAAAATTGTTTCTTCAAATTTCTGCTCATAATCCTTGCGCACCAACTGGAAGCAATCCTCCGGAATCACTGCACCAAAGCCATCTCTACTAGTATCAGTAAAGGTCACATCAGCCACTATCCAAGAAGTATTATATCCTTCAATAGTGTCATCAAGGTTGGTTAGTTGGTTCACCTGTACATCCAAACCTTCAATGGAAGCTTTAGGCTTATCAACTGCGGTGCCATAGGGGCTACCTTTTACTAATGGTATTTCTAAACTGCCGCTATTCAAATCACCCCAGATTTCAGCTTTTGTACCTGTAAGAGCATTGGCAACGGGATATGCAAATCGGACCTTGTTTGCCGAACCAGGAGCAAGCATTACTGGATATATAAAGCCAAAAGGCATGGTTGCGCTAACGTCACTCATCTTAGTTAAGAGCGGCCCTTGATTAGTATTAACTCTAAGCCATAGCCTTTGTGCCGGGTCAATGTCTAATAGTGCCTGCACCTTGGAGTCGAAATCCGCCTCAATCACTCGAAAAGAGGTGTTATTCTCTGCTTGATAAATATCTATTTTATCTACCACACTTGAACCCTTCAGTGTCATAGAAAATGCATCGGAAATTTTGACCGGATCTTCCTTCGGCAGCTTCTCTAGCTCTAGAAGCTCCTTATCCATTCTGCCCATCAACGGCATATTAATATGGCCATTTTCCGTATCATAAAAATGCAGAGAGGTTTGGATCATTGGGATATCGGGCACAAGAAACATCAGCATCCCTACCAAGTCTTCTTTAGGGAAAATATTGACTTCTGGATTCCCGGGGGGTGATAGGGGCGTTTCTGTGATCCACGTAGCTTCTGAAGCTGGATAACTCCCCTCATTATTTATGTTCACATAAAAATGATTGTTAAAACTGGGTATCTGGTATTGGATCTTATTAGAGGTAACATTTTTTATCTCCAGCTGAAGCGCTAAAAATTGCTTGCCGTCCGGAGGTTCTAGTCCTTTAAATTTACTAAAATAGAAGGCTTCTTTTACAGATAGGTCCATAGCTTTATTACTCTCTTTAACAGTAAATGGAATTCGCTTAGTGAGAATTGTATCCATACCAGGTACACTTGTTCCTGTCACAAGTGATGCAACATCCTTGTCATAACGTTTAAGCGGTGTACCGGTAGATATTTTCACCACATCTGGCTCGATAATTTGACCCGATTTTGGTGGTGGAGCAAAAGCCACTGATGTATTGGCGGCATAACTCAAAATATCACCAGACGCCTTCTTTTCATTAATATTCACGGAAAGCGGCAACCCTTGAGCAGGTTTTACTTGGTTAATAAGGGTGAGGACTTCTGCGAGAGTAGACTGTAGTCCTGCTGCATCCTCACTGAGCACATACCGTCCACCAGAAAGCTCAGCAGCCTTCACAAAAACATCCTTCTTATCCGAAACACCCATGCCTGCCCAAAGTACTACGATATTGTCTTTCTTGATTTCACCTAATAGCTTTTCAAAGTCCTCTTGTTCCTCTTCATCGACCTCAAGGGCGGCATCAGTTAAGTAAACTATTACTTTCTTATTAGAGGGTACAGCCCTGAGATTTTCATACCCAATCCGAATAGAATCCAGAATTGGCGTTCCACCGCCAGCATCTAGTTCACCTAATCCTTGTAAAAGCTTCATTTTATCTGAAGTGGTCACCTGCTGCTGTTGGATAATCGAACCACCCATAGCCGCGGTTTGAAAGCTAATCATTTGCATCAAACACTCTTCTGGGAGCTTTAGAATAAAGTCATGAAACAGTTCCTTGGTTTTTTCCATACGAAAACCACAGCCCTCTTCTTCAGCGGGATCAATATCCATTGAACCGGAAGCATCCAATATAATAGAAACCACAGGGGTATCGGCAAGGCTTGATTCCTTGGGGCGTTCATAGGTCATAACAAAAGAGTTACCAAATTTCCCCCCTATAGCGGTAAAAACATTAACAAGAGCTTTTTCATCCTTTGCACTAAAATATTCTCCATTAGAAGCACTTGAAAACTCTTTTAGGGCTGCTGCGTCTGGTTTATCACCAAATCCAATGGAAAATAGGGGAATATTAGCGGCTGTTATTGCCTCTAGGACATCCTCCTTTGAGGCCATACTACCCTCGCCTTGACCATCAAGACTAGAATCGGCTCCGTCGGCAAATACCACTAAGGCCGGACGGACTTTACCTTCTAAGAGCCTCAATCCTTCTAGGGTAGCATCGAAGAGCATTGTTGAGCCTGATGCTGTAACTGAAGAGAGACTATTGACAACAGCTTCTTTAGTGTCTCCTTTTAAAACTCTTATCTGGGAATCAAAGTCGATTACCTTAATAAATGTTTTATCAGGAAGTCCTTTAATAAATTCTCTGGCAGCGGCAATAGTGGCTGGCATCTGTTTCCCCATTGAACCAGAGGAATCTAAAACCAGCACGACACTAGGTGGAGCTATCTGTCGGGAAATATCCTTAATCTTAACCTGTTTGCCACCCTCAAAAATTGTAGTGTTCTCAATGGTAGGAAAAACATCCCGCTTTTTTGGGTCGTTGACAAGCATGGAGATTGACGCCGTGCTTCCCATATCCTTTGTTTCCACAAATTCAATGCCACCCGTAAGGTTTTCGGGATCAGCAAAAATACTATTTAGGCTGGCATAGGCGCTTTTCAAAGAATCTGGAAAGGTGAGCACTGTCATTTCTCCAGCACTAACAGGAGTCAATCTTGCCTTACTTTTTTCTAAACCTGCCCCTTCTGCTAATAACACCACATTCCAATAGCCGGCCGGCAGCCAGAAAAGAGTATCACCTTCAGGAGTAATATCTCCCTCTAAAGAATATCCATCGGCATAGTTAACCTCTGTACTCTTCTGTGGCTCAGCAACTACACCCCCAAAAGGAACTCCGCACACTTTAAGGGCACCCAGTTGATCTCCTTGTTTGATCTCCGGAATCTCCCCCAGTTCCTGGAGTAAAAAGGAAAACTCACTAGGTGTACTATCTGAATTCCACAGAAATGTCCATTTCAAAGAACCATGGCCTTGTGGAAGGTCATCTAAGATAAAGGTTGTAGTTTTTTGGGTTGAAAGCTCCCGGGTGTAGTAGCCTCTAGTCTCAATGACACCGGTGGAATATTCTGAATTTATTTCCAAATTAAGCACACCATTGGGCACCTTGATGGTTGCTGTCTGAAACCTTTTACCCTCGCTGTTAGTTACAAAGGAGACACTCTCAACCTTAACATCATCACCAGTACTTGCCTGTGTGAATTTCACCTCCTTACCTACAGGGATATGAGGCTCTTTAACTATACTGAGAGTGTAACCGGTTTCGTTTTGTAAGGCATCACCCCACCAAACGCAAGTATCATCCTTTTTAAGATTAAAGGTTAACCGATCTCCATACTGATTTGAGAATAAATTGGCACCCAGCTTTTGAGCATAATCCTTGAGAAAGGTTAACGGAATGCCCGAGTCGTCCTTAACCTCAAGGGTCCAGATTTCACCCTCTATAGTTTTTTTATGTTCAGCAAAGTTATCTATATATTTAACCCCATAAGCCCCAGGCTCATAGCCTGTTGTAATGTATAGACCTTGTGACCCTAAAGGATTAATTTCCGGAATTGGTATATCCCAAGTGCCAACAGGACCTGTTTTTGGAGGTTTAGCTGTGGAAACAGGCGTATTATCACCTTCCTTTTTTTTGCTACATCCGGCAAAACTCAAGAGCAATGCCATTACCAGGAAAACTGAAATAATTTTTTTCATTGCATACTCCTTTCCGATTGAAGTTTATACCGATATAAGAGAAAGGATTATTTAACCACGGGTGCCTATCGGCACACACGGATTAACACGGCAGACCGTGTCATAAAATAATTTTCAAGACATCATTTTTCTGTTTTGTTGTATTTGTTATTGAGATTGACATAATGTGTTGGATTAGTTGCAACTTGCTGCCTCTAATCTTTGCATTATTTCTTTCATTCCAAGTATGTTTATTACTCTTTTTAAGTTGTAAGCTAAAAAGGTCAAAGAGACCTCTGCCCTAACGGAAGCAAAGCCTCTGGTTAAAAAATAACCAGCATTCATGGCTCTTTTTATTGTCCCGAATGGGTGTTCAACTATCATTTGTCTTTTGAGGTATTTCTCTTTATTCCTTGCTGTTCGAGCATTTATTGCGTCTAGTGCATCTTGTTCTTTTAGTCGTCTGATTTGTCGTCCTTTTTCAGCTTTAGTGCATTTATCTTTGG
>JUEF01000037.1 GCA_000802045.1 Peptococcaceae bacterium BICA1-8 | reverse complement strand
TATGTACTATAATAGTCATTGTCAATATAATTTTTAATTTTTTGGTATAAAAATTTTGTATTTTTCTGCAAAATACTACTTTTATTTTAAGTTTCTTTTAAATTAAGCTAAAATATAAATATATAAAGTAATTAAAGTTAGCACTGCAATTAATCTAAAAAAATGTATAGTTGTAACAACAATAGGATTAGCATTAAAATTCTCGCAATTCATACTTATCTCCGTTAATCCTGCAGGTAAAGAACTTAAAAGGGAATCCGCAATATTAAATTTAAAAATAGTATGCATTATAAATATTGCTACTAGTGTTAATATTGTCACACCTATAAATATAATTATCATGGGCATTAAAATATTTCCTATTTCCCTCATATTTTCAATTTTTATACCCAAGCCAATAAACGTGCCAATTAATACTTTTAAGTATCTTTTAAATTTAATAGGAATATTCAAACTATTAGTAGTATTAAATTGCATCACAGCCGTACCAAATATAGCACCAATCATAGCTCCTGCAGGGATATGTAATTTATTGAAAATTAAACCAAATGCTGAGGCAATTATTATTGTTAAGATGTTATTGGACGCCATGGATTTGTTCCTCCTTTTTTCTTTCTGAAAATTTAATAAGGAATTTTGCTAGAGGGAGTAAAAAAATTAATGTGAATTGATTTCTTATTAGCTGAAAAAGAATTACCATTTCAGTTTGAGCATTTACACTTTCTGCTAAAATGGCCATTTCTCCTTGACCTCCTGGGATTGAACCCATAAAGCTAGTAACAATATCTAACCCTGAATATATATGTATTAAAAATCCTATAAATAAACCTCCTCCAGACATTAAAATTCCAATTAGTAGTGCTGGCTTTAAAAGGCTTTTCAAAATAGCTAATGAGAACTTAGAAAAATTTGTACCAATAACAATACCCACAGCTATTTGAATAAAAATCCTAAACCAATTTGGGCGTCCGGAAATTTCTCCGATAAAAATTTGAACTAAACCAATTGTAATGATCGGCCCCAGGAAAAAAGATGAAGGTAATCTAATTTTTTTCGCGACAAATGCACCAATTCCACCCAAAGCTACTGCAGTTGCAACTTTTATTAATACATAATTCATATATTTTCACTCCATTTAAAATATCAATTTTTACCTTTATAAATGTACTTTGAAAAACCACAGTATTCCACATCTCACTTTTAAATTTTTTTAAATTTTACAAAACCGGATAAATTTTATTTTTATAGCTAATCTTTTGTCACCATACTTTATTTTATATTTTTTAAAACTAATTAACAGTTAAATAATTTGCCCCTGACCATTGGATACCAATTGATTCGCACAAAAGGCAATGTAAAACCTTAGCCTAACACCACTTACTAGGCGTATGCCATCTGAACCTAACAGTATCCCACCGGAGTTAACAAAATTCACAAAATGTACATGACGACAATAGATATCATTATCTGGTCAAGATAACTATCTGCAAAAGGCTTTACATTATTAAATCCCATGGTCTCTACCTGCAAGAAACGGGTATGTCATTAGCAGACATTTTGGGTTAATACCTAGTGAGGGACCAATGTAAGCTCTTTCTGATTTTTAATCAATTCCGTGGTCAATCATAATTTACGAAAAGATTGTAGCTTATAAACTACTTCCTTAAATTTTTTAACAACTAACTTTATAAATTTTTCCAAGCCCCCCTCTTCCATTTTCCCAGGTTTTTAAAGTTCAAGGTTAAGGTTTAATATATAAAATTTTCAGAACTTGGCTGTTAGTAAGAATACTTTAGAATAATTTAGACTTAGTATTTTACATCAAAGTGCTTTCTTAAAAGAAAGAAAAAACCAGCATATAAAACTGATTATATAAAACAGTTTTATATGCTGGTTTCGACTACTGAAACAGCAAGATTTACATTCAACCTTCGCTGACATAGACGACAGCATTACTCTATTGTATTTAGAATGTACAAATCTTAGACAAAATAATAGTTTTTGGCTCAATTGTATTTTAAAATATTATACCCATCATGTCAATATAGACATAAGTTAGACCTAAGTCAATATACTACTAAAAAACTTAAAGATGAAGCATACATTAAACCATGTTCAACTTTGGTAGAACTAAAGAAAGAAATTATTATCTAGCACACTACAACAACTAGAGATATCAGTGGAATTTAATAAATCTGTATTCCTAGTGTAAAATTTTTATTAAAATAGGAATAGTTATGAATATACCAAAAAGTCTAGAAATATGCATTGTTGTAACAACTACTGGATCAGCTTCTAGCTCCTCTGCATTCATACTAAGTTCCGAAAGTCCCGCAGGAATTGAACTCAGCAGGGACTCCGCAAGTGGAAATTTAAAAGTTTTATACATAATAAATACGGTTAATAGGCTTATACTTATAATGCCTACTAGTGTAATTACAGCAGGAAGTAATAGATTCCTTACTTGGACTATTCCCTGAGCAGTAATACCTAAACCTATAAAGGTACCCATAGATATCCTTACTAGTCGTCTAATTTTTATGGGTATTACTAATTTACTTTTAGACCGAATTTGCATTGTTGCTGTTCCTAACATAGCTCCTATCATACCACCTGCTGGAACACCCAAATAATTAAATACTACTCCTGTTATAATGGCTATTAGCAAAATATTTGTTTTCTTAGCCATATCTATTGTTCTCCTTTTGCAAGCTTGCTACCCCTCATGTGTAAAACCACTTTACATATTGGTAGCATAACTAAAAGTACCGTCTGACTTCTTAAAAGTTGAAGAATAAGTACCTTTTCTGTATAGGCACCTGCTCCTTCAGCTAGAAGTATCATTTCCCCCTGACCACCCGGTGTAGTAGATAAAATACTAGTTATTATTTCTATTCCCGTTATTTTATTTAAGATTGTTCCAACAGTTAGACCTCCAATAACCATGATTAGGGCTACTGATAATGCAGGTTTTATAAGCTTCTTCAACATTTGAATAGAAACCTCTGCAAAGTTTGTTCCAATTACTATACCTGCAGCTATTTGTATTATTAGTCTTAGCCATCCCGGTTTATCTATGAGGTCATTTACGAAGACCTGATAGGCAGAAACCATTAGGATAGGACCTAATAAATAAGCCGACGGCAATCTTACTTTTAATGCTATTGCTGCTCCCATCCCACCTAATAAAAAGGTTACAATTAGCTTAAAAAAATCTAACCAACTATCCACGAAGTTCGACTCCATTTCTCAGATAAACTTTTTCCTCCTTTAAATAATCAAAAAGCTCTTCACCAAAGGTAGTCAGCCTTGATCCTTGCTTAGTTCTGCCCATTGAGATACATTCTGTTTGTTCTAATTTTTTCAACCAAAGACGGACCTTATGTTCAGGACAAGATAAAGCTCTCTCTTTCAAGGCCTTAACTAATGCTTGACGCCCAATTCCTTTTTCGAATACAGCAGCTTTTTTTATTTCATCTAATATATAATATAATTCCTTGATTGCGTTCAACCTTTTAAATTCTATAATTACTAACTCCAACTGTTCAGATAACTTGATAGTGCTGTGTGCAACTATAGTATCAACTGGTATGTTTGAATTGCGCAAGATATAATTTGGTAAATGCTTGATAGTTGCCCATTCCTCAGGTTCAACTACACCGCACATAAACTGAACAACATTATGTAATTCCCTAATATTTCCTGGCCATTCGCAACTTATCAAAAAATCCTCTATTGTTTTTTCTAAAAGTAAATCACGACGAGAGACCTTTCTCGCTAAATATTTTATCAAATATGGTATATCCTCTCTTCTTTCTCTCAATGGCGGTACTAACAGATTTATAGCACATAATCGATAGTACAAATCTTGGCGAAATTTACCTTCTTTAATTAATTGCCTAATATTTTGATTTGTTGCAGCAATAATCCTAACATCTATGGGAGTTACCACGCTTCCGCCTACTCTTCTTACTTCTTTTTCTTCAAGCACTCTTAAAAGCTTTTTTTGCAAATCGAGAGGGGCATCCCCTATCTCATCTAGGAAAATAGTACCGGTATGGGCCTCTTCAAATAAACCCGTTTTTCCGCCTTTTTTTGCACCTGTAAAGGCTCCTTCTTCATAACCAAATAATTCACTTTCAGCTAAGTTCTCAGGTAATGCGGCAAAATTAATGGCCACAAAAGGTGATTTTTTCCTTAAGGAAGAGTTATGTATTGATTGCGCAAAAAGCTCTTTTCCAGTACCACTTTCTCCTTCTATTAAAATTGCTAAATCTGTGGTTGCAAATTTTTGGGCCAAATTAATAACATTATTTAATAAGCTGCTGTTACCGATTAAATCAACAAAAGTATGTTTCGCAACGTGTCCTTTATTCTTAAGCTCCCTCCTTACCTTGACATCTAATTCCCGAACTTCATGGGTAGGATGTAATGTAGCAGCAGCACCTAAGACCCGAAATGCATTATCAAGAATAGGGCTTATGTTAACAATATAATAATTATTTTTGATTATTTGTATACTACTTTTTATACTATGGCCATTATTAATGACCGGCTTAAAATTAAGCTCTGGAAGAATTTCTTCTGCATTGTTTCCAACAGCCATAGTACTGTTAATACCCAACATTGACTCAGCAGCAGGGTTAAATACTACTATTTTATTAAATTGATCAATCCCGATAATTGCCTGATCTACTGTATCCAAAATTACCTGCAGCTTTCTTTTGAAGTCTTCACTTTGCTCAGCAGCTTTTATACGCCTTATGCCTAAATTAATTATAGTTGAGATATAATGGTTAGAAATTTCATTTATTGTTTCCCGTGGTAAATCCAACTCCGTTATTAGTTCCATAAAAGTGGATAAGTCTAAGGTGCGAACACCCAAGTCAATCTTTCTAGATATTTGAGGGGGAACATAATGATCCCCTGTTGTTATAGCTAATTTAACATGCTTTGGATATGATTCCAATCCCCTCCAGTAAGGATAAAATTTAATTTTATCAATACCATAACTATGAAGAAGTTTTACTTTTTCATAGGCTGTCTCCTTCCATGTGCTAACAACCAAAGCCTCTGTATCTGTAGGTAAAGATAATATCTCTTCTAAATTATTAACCTTTAATGTTCTGTTTGCGATTAGAACCTTTTTATAATCAGGAAGTTTCTTTATTATTTTTTCAGAAATGAAGTTATATACCGACCTACTTGAGATAATATAAAGGTCACTTACTGGAGCATTTGCAGTTGCTAAAATATTCATATCGTCTAAGCACCATGTTTTTACCTCTATATATTTACTTAAATATAATTTTAATTGCTGTTCCACTTGTTCACAAGAAAAATAATTAGTAGCAATAAAACAAATTGTTTTCTTATTCACCATACCTATTCCTCCAAGGAATTAGTATTTTTCTTATTATTTTTATATTACTTTATAAAAGTGTAAAAGAAAACCAGGCATTACCTGGTTTTCAATTATCTTCTAGGCTAATTTGATACTTGCCATCTTTTAAAATACACTTGCCATCTAAATAAACAGATGGAGATAAGAATACAAAATCTATATGAAAGGTGCTCTTGCTTTTTCCAGCTAAACTTATATTATCACCAATGGCTATATGGGCTGTCCCCAGTTTTTTGGATACTTCTCTTGTATTAGGGACAATACGACAGGCCGGATTAGTACCTAATGCAAATTGGGAAGCACAATTATAACCTGCTTCATCATGTTCTTCCAGTAGAGTTTTTAAACGCTGAGCTTGTTGCCCACCGGTTATATTAGTAATTCTTCCCTGAGATACCTCAATACGCAAAGGCTCAGTTATTAATCCCAGTTCGTCGGCAATATAGGGTAATACTATTACACCTTCACTTATACCTTCTAATGGAGCAAGGGTTGATTCACCATCGGGCAGCCCTGATATCATGCCATTTTTAGTAACAAACCCTGTCTGGGCTATGGCTTTGCGCCCCTTGGACTTCATTAATAAATCCGTTCCCTCTGGAGTAGTTAATCTTATTTCATCGGCTTCGGATAATAAATCTGCTAAATTTTCACTAACCCGTCTTACCTGATTATAATCGGCATTTACTCCGCCTTTGACCATCATTTCCTCAGTAAAGTTTCTCATATTAGCAATTCTTGCACCATTTTTCATGGCCTCTCTGGTAGCTTGTGTATGGGTTAGACTATAGGTTGCCTGATTGATAATTACCTGTGCTGCACTCATGGCAGCGGCAACGGGAGCCGGCGGCTCTTCTCCCCCAATTTTTTGGGGTTTCATAATCATTACTACTACTTGTGCCCCAACAGATTCCGCACTATAGGCTAAAGCCTCAGTTATAGTCCTCGGTCTCTCGGTATCCGTTATTATAAGTACTGTTTCTTCTTTCTTAACTTCTAAAACCTGATTAATAACCATATTGGCTGCAAAAGCCATATTTAATAATTTCATAATAACCCTCCCAATTAAAAACTAATTATAGAGCCGCAGCTTTACCAGACTTTTGGGATGATTTGTAGCCTCTATAAAATGAAAACACTACCGAAACTATCGCTAATCCTAAGAGCAAACTACTTATTAACGAACTAGCAAAAACCCCCGAATAACTTCCTTCTGATATTATTAAGGCTCTTCGTAAATTGGCTTCCATAATAAAGCCCAAAACAAAACCTAGAACTGTCGCCGTGTGTGGTAAACCGAAATAACGCATACCTAATCCAAACAGACCAAAGCTCAGGGCAACACCCATGCTGAAAATCTCTCCGCTATAAGCAAAGGAGCCGGTAAATACTAGAGCCATAATGACAGCAATAAGAGCTGGTTTTGATATGTTGGTCATCTTGATAGCAAACTTAATACACAAGTAACCTATAAAAAACATAAAAAAGTTAGCAAAAAATAAAGATACAAAAATACTATAAGGTATTTCCGGTGTTTTTTGAAATAATAACGGTCCAGGTGCTACGTTATGAATCATTAAAGCACCCAGCATGATAGCAGTTGAGTTAGAACCGGGAATACCTAAGGCTAAGAGAGGTACTAAAGCACCACCGGTAACAGCGTTATTAGCTGCTTCAGGCACTGCTACTCCAATGGGATTACCTTTACCGAAAGAATCCGGATTTTTACTCCAGCGTTTGGCTTCACTGTAGGAAATAAATGCTGCAGCAGTAGCACCTGCACCAGGCATAGCACCTATTACTACCCCTAATGCTGCAGCCCACGATGCAGGAAACACTAATGGTTTTGTTTCCTTCCAAGAGGGGAATTTTGTATTTGTTTCAGCCTTTAGAACAAACCCATCGTTTCCAACTACAGCCTGGGATTGTTTGAACATCTCGGTAATAGCATATAGTCCCATCATTAATGGAACCATCTCAAAGCCACTTGCCAATGATAGGATATCAAAGGTAAAACGTGGAACCCCTGCAAAAGGATCAAACCCTACTGTAGATACAAGAATTCCTAGAAATCCTGCTAAGATGCCTTTAAAAACATTCTTTTCACCTAAAGAACAGATCATTGTTAAACCTAAGGCAGCTAAAGCAAAATATTCAGCAGGACCAAAGGCTAAGGCCACATTTGCCAAAGGAATGGCCAGAAATACTAGGGCAGTTGCTCCAACAATACCTCCAAAAACCGAAGCATTCAAGGAAGTAAATAAGGCTAAGCCCGTCTTTCCCTGCTTGTGTAGCTCGTATCCATCTAAAACTGTACAGGCAGCAGCATTTGTACCGGGAGTACCAATAAGAATAGCAGGGATAGACCCACCATATTCTCCTCCGCAGTATACTCCTGAGAGCATCATTAATGCCACTACCGGGTCCATACCCCAGGTAAAGGGCAGGAGCAGTGCCATGGCAATAGTAGCATTTATTCCCGGAATCATTCCTCCGATTGTACCCCAGGCGACTCCAAATAGTATAGCTATTAAAGAATTCCAATTTAAGACAATATCTAGCCCTTGCATAAAATATTCAAAAATCATTAAATTATCCTCCTTACATTGGAGCACAGATTTTAAGAGATTTAGCCTTCAAAGAAAAATTCTAATATACCTAAAGGAAGTTTCACCTTAAGTCCGAAGAAGAAAATTGAAAATAATACTGCTGTAGCTACAACTCCTGTTTTAATTAATACTTTTCTATCCCTTACCTGGACTATCCACATTATAGCCATTATTAAAAGGGGTGTTAGAATGAGATAGCCTATCTTTTCGAAAAACAGGATATAGATAATACTAGCTAATGAAATTTGCAAAACAGGTTTTAATTCCTGCAAATCATATTTTTTTATTTTAGGAGAAAAACGGAAACCAATAAGATGAATAATTCCTATAATTATAATACCCCAGGCCAGTATAACTGGGAGTGCCCCAGGTCCGGCAGGGTCAAGGGAGGTAATTGTCTCCCAAAAATTTGAACGATATATAACAAATGCACCAAGCAGAACCGATAATACCCCCACTACCCAATCATTACGCTGAAACATAATGCCTCCTCCTTTTTAGTTTTTGGGCGGGTTTACCCCGCCCAAAATCCAGGAAAACTTATTGTTAATTCTCTAGAGATGCCTTTATCTGTTCATGCTGCAATTCCATTACCTTCAGAAAATCCTCTTTAGCAGCAAATTCAGGGATTAGATTGTTAGATTCAAAGTATTTTCTAAATGAAGGATCATCATAGGCAGTCTTCATTACTTTCACCAGCGCATCAATTACTTCAGGAGGTGTGCCTTTGGTTGCAACAACGCCTCTAAGCTTTCGAACATCTACGTCAGGATAGCCCTCTTCGGCAACAGTAGGAATTTCCTGATTAGTAGGCATTTTATTAAAGGCTACAATTATTCTCAGCTTGCCTGCTTCGACAGAGGAAGCTATTTCAGCATACTCTCCGATACCTGCATCTAAGTGTCCGCCTAATACTGATACTGCAGCGTCACCACCGCCCTCAAAAGGTACAAGAGCAACTTTAAAACCAGCGGCTTTCATTAGTTCACGACCAGCAACTACCCCTAGTTCACCAGGAGTTCCGCCTGCCCATTTCTGTTTGCCAGGATTTTTCTTAGCCGCATCAACAATATCAGCCAATGTTTTGAAAGGAGAATCAGCAGGAACAAAAATAACCATTGGGTCAATAAACATCATAGCAACGGGTTCAAAGCTCATGAAGTTTACAGGCATTTTGTTAATTAACGGTGCTGTTATGAGGGTTGAGGATATCCCTAAAATTGTATGACCATCAGGTTTTGCTTTGGCCACATAATTCCACGCAGTAGCTCCAGCTGCACCGGGCATATTATTGACGACAAAAGCCTTGCCCAGGGCAGGTTCTACAGCTTTACCCATGGCTCTGAGAAAAATATCTCCACCAGAACCGGCTTTTGAGTGGTAAACAATCTCCACTTCCTTTTGAGGCCAAGCAGGTTTCTCTTCCTTTGCAGGCTCGGGTGATGAAGCTGGGGCTGGAGCTGGGGCTGGAGCTGGGGCTGGTGCTTTGGCACCACAACCAACGGTGATAATCATTAAAGCTATTAATCCTAGGGTCAAAAACATAAGCAGTGTGTTTCTTTTAAACATTTTTACACTTCCCTTCTCTTTTTTTGGGTATTTGACTGACTTTGATTACAAATTGACTAAACTACCATTTTCAACTAATAGTCTGCCATCTATGCTTATTGTAGGATTTAAAAACATTATATCTGCGTGCATAGGACTTTCTACTATACCACCCAGTGACATGCTGTCTCCGATAGCTATGTGACATGTACCAAGCTTCTTTTTATCCTCCCTGGATCTTCCCGTTAAGCGGCAAGCAGGATTAGTACCAATGGCAAATTCAGCAATATTTCTGGCCGGATCACCATATTTATCCAGGATTTCCTGTAGCTTTTTAGCCTCTCTGCCACCCTCTACATTTACAACCAATCCTTTTTTAATTTCAATACGCAAAGGGTCTTTTATGACATCAATATCCTCAATTAAGTAGGGATTTACGATAATTCCTTCTGCTGTACCTTCCAAAGGAGCACAAGCAGCCTCTCCATCCGGCAGACCGGAAAACTGACCTGGTTTTGTGGCATAACCTGCGAGTACATGTCCCTGCCGACCTTTAATACTTAAACGTACATCAGTCCCTTCAGGAGTAGTTATATGTACCAATTCTCCTTGCCTAATAATTTCGGCCAATTTCTCGCTTAACTCTTTTACCTGGCGGTAATCAGCAGTTACACCACCTCTAATCATCATATCTTCATTGACATTACGGATATTACAGACCCTAGC
>JUEF01000036.1 GCA_000802045.1 Peptococcaceae bacterium BICA1-8 | reverse complement strand
GAGACAGGATTTTTGAATTTGCTGGTCGTAAGTTTATAAATATGTGGGTAGTCCTGGGAGAAATCTCAAGGACTTTTTCTATACTTAATATATTATATTTATATTATATTTATATTATGGTAAAATGTGGTATAATGGGGTTGATTTGCGTAGGGTTTGGAAGATTTATTGTTGTATTTGAAAGGGTGAAATGTATGGCTGAAAGATATGGGTTATCTAAGGAAGATTTTTATAATATTTTAGATTTGTTAAAAAAGTATTCAGATATAGTTAACAAGGTTATTATTTTTGGTTCTAGAGCAAGGGGAGATTACAAAAAAAACTCGGATATTGATATGGCGATAGTTTTTAAAAGAGATAATAATAAGATTTATGAGATAATAGAGGAGTTAGAAACTAAAAATATTATATATACTTTTGATATTATAGATTTTGATAAAATATCTAATGAAAAGTTACGCAGTTATATAATAAATGAAGGAAAAGTAATTTTTTTATCTAATGAAAAGGGGGAGATGCTTGTGACCTTAAATAAGGTAATGGATAAACTTGAAAATTTCAAAAATGCATATAAAAAGCTAACTGAAAGTTTAAGTAGGAATTTTCTCGAAGATGATATTGTAATAGATGGTGCCATAAAAAGATTTGAGTTTACATATGAACTATCTTGGAAGCTGATGAAATCATATCTTGAGTATACGGGTAGCTTTGAAGGTACTAATCCGAGAAATACAATAAAGACAGCCTTTAAAGAGGGATTAATAGTAGATGGTGATCCATGGTTAAAAATGATTGTCGACAGGAATAAAACGGCTCATACATATGATGAAAAAAATGCATTGGAAGTTTTAAAAAATACTAAAGATATATATGTTCCTTTATTTGATAATCTTATTACTAAGATTGAAGATGAATTGCGTGACCAAGGGGACAGTTCCCGCGGTTGCTACACATAGTCGTTTTACTTATAAAATTTTTAGTTGTCTTATGTAAAAATATTTTTATCATGGATTCCGCTGGGATGCTTGCTTAGGATCGGATTGTATATTATAATGTAGAAAAAAGAAGTTCAATTTTTTAATTCTTAATTCTTAATTTTTTGTTTTTCATTCTAATTCTAAATTCTCAATTAGTTTAAATCCCCCCCTTAATATAACTGTGAAAACAGACCCCGCGCTAAGCCATGGGCATATTATGTGAACTTATTTATTAATTTTTTCATTTTTTAACCTATGGTTTAATGAAAAAGCCCTCCATTTGGAGGGCTTTTTCATTAGGGAGGGAATATGTCAGTTTGAACAAAGATGATTTCGTGCTACTGTGCCGCCGTGTAATCGTGACGGCCAATTACCAATACTATTTACTAGTCACTGAAATGTTACCCTAGTAACATTTCTCTAGCCTGCTAGCTTGCGCTGATCTATAACCATTTGAGTTCCTACATAGGATACTAAATCTAAAACACGGCAGCTGTAGCCCCATTCATTATCATACCAGGCTAGAATTTTAGCTGTGTGTGGTCCTACTACCATAGTTGATAATCCATCAATAATTCCTGAGTTGGCATTTCCGGTAAAGTCTACAGAAACCAGAGGTTCATCACAATAAGCTAAGATGCCTTTTAGTTTTGTTTCACAGGCTTTTTTTAGAATGTTATTTAAATATTCTACAGATATTTCTTCCTCACATTCAATGACTAAGTCTACTAAAGAAACATCAGTAGTAGGAACTCTTAAAGCTAAACCGTTTAGTTTACCTTTTAATTCAGGTATTACTTCTGCTACAGCTTTGGCTGCACCTGTAGTGGTGGGGATAATGGATTGGGCACAGCCTCGAGCCCTTCTTAAATCCTCATGCCGGTTGTCGAGGTTATTTTGGTCGTTAGTAAAGGCGTGGACAGTAGTCATCAAGCCACTTTTTATAGTTAAGTTATCATTAAGCACCTTTACGATAGGAGCTAGGCAATTGGTAGTACAGGATGCATTGGATATGATATTGTGGTTTTTATTATCATATATATTTTCATTAACACCCATCACGATAGTTGCATCAATATTTTTTCCAGGTGCTGTAAGAATTACTTTTTTGGCACCAGTTTTCAAATGAACTTCTGCTTTCTGATTGTTAAATTTGCCGGTAGATTCAATTACAATATCTACGCCCAATTTCCCCCAGGGCAGATTATTCGGGTTTCTGTCAGATAATAATGTGATTTCTTTGCCATTTATTAATAATCCGTTTTTTGTTGCTGTTACTTCCCCTTGAAAAATGCCGTGGGTTGAATCATACTTGAATAAATGTGCTGTAGTTTTCGGGTCTGCTGTACTGTTGATAGCTACAACCTCTAGATCTGACCTTTCTAACGCAACTCTTAGGCAGAGTCGACCGATTCTTCCAAAACCATTAATTCCAACTTTAGTAAGCATTTATGCGACCTCCGAATTTTCTCATATGTTAATTTGTTGCGTCTGACTAAAATTTTAACTATGAAGCAAACTGACTAGGAAGTATTCTCCATTTGCATTAGAAATCCTTGTCATAATCCGATAAGCCATTTTTATATATGAGTATTTAATACGGGATTTATGCTGACCCAATGGGACGAAAAGCGTCCCGAACTAAAGGGGTGTATTATATATATATTTTAAAATAAGAAAATTGTTAATGCTAAAATTAGGAATGTATTATAAAATATAGTATATAAATGATTTCTGTGTGAAGTACTTAATTGGTTGTTGCGTGACTGAATACAGGGTAAGATATATATTGAGGCTGAGGCTGAGGCTGAGGTTAAGGCTAAGGCTAAGATTGAGATTGAGATTGAGATTAAGATTAAGATTAAGATTAAGATTAAGATTTGGCTTCACTAGATTAGACCATAGACTATTGTCTATCGCTTATAGATTAATAACTACATAGCTTGTAATATTAAAAAAATATTAAACTAGGAGTGGTTAAATGAGTGGGCAAAAACGGCACATAGGAATTACGGACACAACCTTAAGGGATGGGCACCAGTCACTACTGGCTACCCGCATGAAGACTAAAGATATGCTTCCCATCGCTGAAAAAATGGATGAAATTGGCTTTCATTCTTTAGAGGTATGGGGTGGAGCTACATTTGACTCTTGTATGCGTTTTTTGAATGAAGATCCATGGGAAAGATTAAAAACTCTAAGGAAGTCCTTTAAGAAGACCAAACTCCAGATGCTTTTACGGGGGCAAAATTTAGTGGGATATAAGCACTATGCTGATGATGTTGTAGAGGCATTTGTTGCAAAAGCTGCCGAGCATGGTATCGATATCTTTAGGATTTTTGATGCCTTAAATGATGTGCGCAACATGCAGAAGGCTATGGAAGAGGTTAAGAAGAACGGCAAACATGTACAAGCTACTATCTGTTATACACTAGGTCCTATCTATGACCTGGAATATTACTTAAAAATGGGTCGTGAGCTAAAGGAGCTAGGTGCTGATTCCATTTGTATCAAGGATATGGCCGGTATCTTGACACCTTATGCTGCTTATGATTTAGTTAGTGCCTTGAAAAAGGAATTAGCGCTGCCTATCCAAATGCATACCCATTATACAAGTGGGATGGGCTCGATGATGTATTTGAAGGCAATTGAAGCGGGCGCAGATGTGGTGGATACCGCCAACTCTGCTTTAGCTCTAGGGACCTCTCAACCCGCTACAGAAACAATGGTTGCTGTGTTAAGTGAGGGCGGATACGAGACAGGTATTGATTTGGAGCAGGTTTCTTTACTAGCTGAGTATTTTAAGGAAGTACGAAAAGATTATGAAGAATTTGACGTCTATAAGGCTGGGGTTGATGTAAATGTCCTCCGCTATCAGGTGCCAGGCGGCATGCTTTCCAACTTTATTTCCCAGCTTTCCCAGGCTAATGCTTTAGATAAATTTGAGGCTGTGTTACTGGAAGTTCCACGGGTTAGAGCCGATATGGGGTTCCCACCTCTTGTGACACCGTCTAGCCAAATCGTTGGTTCCCAAGCATTGTTAAATGTTTTATCTGGTGAAAGATACAAAATGGTTAGCAACGAAGTTAAGAACTATATGAAGGGCCTTTATGGTAAAGCGCCAGGAGAAGTTAACGAGGAAATTAGAAGGAAAATTATTGGGGATGAAAGACCTATTACTGTTCGGCCTGCAGATTTATTAGAACCGCAAATCGAGGCTGCTAAGCAGGAAATTGGGGATTTGGCTAAAAACATGGAAGACCTCCTGCTATATATCCTCTTCCCGCAGGTAGCTAAGCCATTTCTAGCGGGGACCTCAACCGCAGAAGAGCCACAGGCTAAGCCTGTAGCTATAAAAGAGGAGCAAAAGGTTGAACCTAAGCCAATGGCAGTTGCGCCTATTAATACAAATATATCTTCAGGTATTGGCAGTGCAGCTCGCTTTGCTGCAAACAGGACAAATAGCCGTACAGGTGGCATAAGCTTCAATTTTAACGGCAAGATTGAAAAACTAAAAATATCAGTTGATGGTAATGGCTATAAGGTTAGTACAGGAAAAGCTGATGATGAAATAGAAGAACAGGAAGTAAGTCAAGAACAAGAAGTAAAGCAAGAAAAAGAAATAAAGCAAGAAAAAGAAGCTCCTAAAGCAGCAGCTAATATTTCTGCTGATAGTACAGTAACTGCTCCTATGCCTGGGAAAATTTTTAAAGTAATTATGGGTGCAGGCTCTAAAGTTAAACAAGGCGATATAGTAATGATTTTAGAAGCAATGAAGATGGAAAATGAGATTCTAGCACCAATAGATGGAACAGTAGGGGAAATTTCTGTTACAGAAGGGGATGCAGTGAATCCCGGGGATATTTTGTTTAAAATTAAATAAATAAATGGTCTCCTTACGAAAGGAGACCATTATTTTAAGTGACTACACTGAAAATAAAATTAAAATATTGGTTTTATTCCCGCCCATTCACCTACTAAGTGACTGCAAAAAGGGTCATGTTAATTTTAAAAGAATATAGAGACTAAAACCCCATGAGGTCAGGCCCAACTTGAATTAAAATTATTAAAACAGCTAAAGTTAATCACCTGGTCGTGAATGAGTTTTTGCTACTTTCTGATAGCATTAAATAGGAGGTGTAAACTATGTTGGAAAGTTTGACCTTGGAAAAAAATTTATACATTAATCTAGATGATTTTAATAAACAAGATATATTAGAGACCTTTTGCGCGGCAAAGACATCTCAGTTACCAGTAATAAGTAACACTAGGGTGGTTGGAATACTAGATATATACTCTTTTATAAAATTAACAGATAACCAGTCTGTTCATGATATTTTACGTAAAGATATTATCGTTGCATCAGAACATGAGCACATTTCTAATTTTGAAAGCTTAGAACAAGAAGTATTACCCTTTGTTGATGGTGCAGGATGTTATATAGGTTATAAAAAAAGGGAATATAAACAATCAAAAGAGATGCAATTTTATAAAGAATTGCAGGAGGAGTTTGATGCAATTTTCCAATTTTCTTTTGATGGGATATTTATTGCAGATGGAGAGGGAAACGTAATTCGGCTAAATAAAGCTAGCGAACGTATTGATGAGGTTAAGGCTGATGAAGTTTTGGGTAAAAACATGAAAGATTTAGTAGCCCGTGGGATATATTCAGAGTCGGTAACTTTAAAGGTATTGGAAGAAAAAAAACCTGTAACAATATTGCAAAAAACAAAAAGTGGTAAAGAAGTAATGGCTACAGGTACTCCTATATTTAAAAATGGTGAACTCTATAGAGTAGTTGTTAATTGCAGAGACATTACACAATTAAATACGCTAAAAAATGAATTGAGAAACGTACAGCTAAAGAGCGAAAAATATGAATCAGAATTAAAATTATTAAGAAAAGTGAACGTAAGGACCGATGATATAATAGGTAACAGTCCCCAGTTGAATAAAGTTCTAACAGTTGCCTTGCGTGTGGCAGGAGTAGATACTACTGTTCTGTTGTTAGGAGAATCAGGTGTTGGTAAGGAAGTATTTAGTAAATTCATCCATCGGAACAGTAGCCGTAAAGACGGGTCTTTTATTAAAATAGACTGTTCCGGTATTCCCGAAAATCTCTTAGAATCGGAACTTTTCGGTTATGAAAAAGGGGCTTTTACCGGGGCTAATAAAACAGGAAAAGTCGGAATGATTGAATTAGCTAATGAAGGAACACTATTTCTAGATGAAATAGGGGAACTTCCCTTTAGTTTGCAAGCAAAGTTATTAAGGGTATTTCAAGATAGAGAGATTTTAAAAATTGGTGGGACAAGTCCAATTCCAGTGAATATTAGAATAATTGGTGCTACTAATAAGGATTTGGAGAGTATGGTAAAGCAAAATCAATTTAGGGAAGATCTTTTTTACCGGTTAAATGTAGTACCAATTATCATTCCTCCTCTGAGGGAGCGGAAAGAGGATATTCAGCTTCTCATTAGTTACTTTTTAGATAAGTTTACAAGAAAGTTCGGCTTAGAAAAAGTAATTGATCCTGAAACTTTGGGTCTGTTACTAGATTTTAATTGGCCTGGAAATGTGCGGGAATTAGAAAACATGATCGAACGATTAACGGTAACAACCACAAATAAAGTCATTAAAGCAGAAGACCTTCCCGAAAAAATCTATAGGTCTAATGGAAAAGAAGAGTTGTTGTTATGTAATGAGTCATTTAGAATATTAACGGATAATTTTGAAAAGAACCTTTTGCAACAGACGATAAAAAAAGCAAAAAGTATTCAAGAAGTAGCAATCATGTTGAAACTAGATGTAAGTACTATCAGAAGAAAATTAAACAAACATAAGTTAAAAAATCCATACTAGAAAACAATAGTGCAATCTTGCCTTTTAGGAGGCTAAATTGCACTATTGTTTTCACTCCCGACAATATCAACACTTAAAAGCTTTTATCTAGTCATTTTATAAATATATGAAAGCGGTTTTGCACTTAGAAATAACGCCTAGACCTTCTAATTCCTTAATTTCTTAACTTTTCAGAATTGGCATGATTATTGCAAATATTTTAATAAAAAGGAAAGGAGGTTTATAAATGACTACAAGCGCGTTAAATTCACCAAGGTTTTGCAACACCGGAACTTTTATGAGAATGCCCCAATTTAAATCAATAGAAGGGTTAGACTTTGTTATAGTAGGTGTTCCCTTTGATACGGGTAGCTCTTATCGAAGTGGATCGAGGTTTGGTCCGACAGCAATTAGAAATATTTCGGCAATGATAAAGCCAAACAATGTTCAATTAGAAGTAAATGTTTTAGAAAACCTAAAGGGAGCAGATTATGGAGATATTTCAATAATTCCTGGTTATATTGAACCTACTTTTGAAGTAATTGAAAAAGAATTAGCTCCTATTATTGAAGCAGGTATTATTCCTATTTGCTTAGGAGGAGACCATTCTATTACTCTGGCGGAACTTAGGGCTATTGCCAAGAAGTATGGACCAGTATCCTTGGTTCACTATGATTCCCATTTAGATTTAAATAAACAAGTATTTGGACAAAACCACAACCACGGTACGCCTTTTAGACGAGCAGTTGAAGAGGGCATTATAGATCCTCATACTTCAATTCAAGTTGGAATGAGAGGATCCCTATATGACCCTGATGATTTTAAAATTGCTGCTGAATTAGGTTTTAAAGTTATTCCAGCTGATAAAGTTAGGGAACTAGGGTTAAAGGAAACTGGTAGGCAGATTAGAGAAAGAGTTGGCAATAAATTAGCCTTCTTTACTCTTGATATCGATTTTGTTGATCCGGCCTATGCTCCTGGTACTGGGACTCCTGAAGTAGGTGGTTTTACATCCTTTGAAACCCTATCTCTTATAAGAGAAACAAAGGAAATAAACTTTGTAGGTTTTGATATAGTTGAAGTACTACCAGCTTACGATTCAGCAGAAATTACCGCATATTTGGCAGCAAATATTGGATTTGAGTTTATTTCAATGCTTGCTTTAAAGAAAAAACTGAATAGGTAGAACGGTTGAATGAAATCCCTAGTTAGATAAAATTGGAGGTGTTAAAATGAGTGATTTAGGCGTAAGGCCAAATGAAAATTTAGGAAATGTTGAAGTAGATATAGAAAAAGATTTAAACAATCCTAGTTATCTAGATACAATTAATTTAGATAAAACAAGTTACAATAAAGGCTTAACAAAAGCTACATTATTAACATTATTAGCAATAATAGTATTTTTTGTGCCACTTACTCTTAATGGAAACATAGATGTTCCCTTTGGTCATATTTATAACTTTTTCCTAAATCTATTCGGGAATTTTGGATTATGGGTTGCAACAATTGTTATTCTTGTAAACGCGTTTACTAGTATTTATGGAAAATTCTTTTCAGCAAAAGATACTGCTATCCATAAATTTTATAAAGACGATTCTGTTATTCATCCTTTTATATATCTACTGGGAGCAGTATATATCTTAGTTTATGCACTAGATGTTAGCTTTATTGGTTTTGTGGGACCTGAGTGGATTGTAGGTGCGGATACTGGAGGAACTGTAGTACCTTTTATCTTATTAGCAGTAGTATGGATTATTTTGGTTGGGGCTTTCTTTATTCCATTTTTATTAAATTATGGTGGAATTGACTTTGTAGGAGCTATATTAGAGCCATTAATGAGACCCGTATTTAAAGTGCCCGGTAAAAGTGCTATCGATGCAACTACATCTTTTGTAACTTCATCATCCATGGCGGTTATCATTACAAGTAAATTATACAACTCCAATGTGTATACTAAGCGAGAGGCTTCAATAATTACAACAGGTTTTAGTGCAGTAAGTGTTGGTTTTGCTATGCTTGTAATTAAAACTGCAGGGTTAGCAGAACATTTTACGTTAGTATATTTTTCATCCTTAATAATAGCCTTTATAATGTCGGCTATAATGGCGAGAATTCCACCCTTAAATAAAAAAGAAGATGTATACAATAATGGGAGAGTTCAAACAGAAGATGATAGGACTAATGAAGCTAAATTTGAACTTGCTATGTTTAAAAGAGGTGTTGACAGAGCTGCTAAAAAAGCTTATTATGCGAATAGCATTTTTGAAGAAATAAAAAATAGTTTGCTCAGTGGTATAGTTATTATTCCTAAAGTCATCAGTTTTATTTCCGCAGTTGGTATTACTGGTTTAATAGCTGCAGAATATACTCCGATCTTCAAGTATTTAGGTGCAGTATTTATTCCATTGTTAAATCTATTTAGTGTTCCTAATGCAGTAGAAATAGCCCCCTCGTTGCCGGTTGGTATTGCTGAAATGTTCTTACCTGTTTTGCTAATTGCTGATAAAGTTGACGTGCTAAATATTGGCGCCAGATATTTTATAACTACGGTGTCAATGGTTCAAATTCTTTTCTTCTCAGAAACTATAGCTGTTATTTTAGCTACTAAGCTACCGGTAAAACTGTGGGAGCTAGTTGTCATCTTCGTATTAAGAACAGTTGTTGCAATACCCATTGTAGCGGCATTTATGCATATACTATTCTAAAATAAGTATAGGTAAGTACAGTTATAAGAAGGCATCTGTATAAATTATACGGGTGCTTTCTTTTTAGGAGGCATGTTATGTATTGGGAAAAAGCAGGACCGGTAAACTCTGTGGCTACAGTAGAGTTAGCCATAAATAGAGCAAAGGAGTTAGATATTAAACATTTGGTAGTAGCTTCACGGACGGGAAAAACGATTCAAATGTGTTTAAATAAGGGGTTTGAACTTGTTTGTGTTACTCATCATGTGGGCTATCTTGGACCTGGGATAGATGAAATGGAAGCTAAAGTTCGTCAAGAATTATCTGAAAGTCGGGTGAAACTTCTTACAACTACTCATTTAATGGCAGGATTAGATCGAGGAGTGCGTACTAAGTTTAAGGGTATTTATCCAAGTGAAATAATAGCAGAGAGTTTAAGAATGCTGGGTCAAGGGGTAAAGGTGTGTGTAGAAATATCTGTTATGGCATTAGACGCAGGCCTAATACCATATGGGGAAGATATAGTAGCTATTTCGGGCACTAATAATGGTGCCGATACTGCAGCAGTAATTTTTCCTGCTCACTCTAATGATATATTTAGGACTAAAGTTAAAGAAATCATCTGCAAACCTAGAAATTAACAATCAAAGGAGAGAATGGTGAGGGTTTTTATGCTTCCTTAACTATAATTATTATTCGTGGTTATAATTTGGGTATATTATCGCCCACTAATAGAATATGCCGAGCAAAGCTCGGCTTTAATATTGGTCACAATAGTCTTGATAGCAACGGGGGCACAGTTCATTGCCCTGTTTATCAGTAATGGATTTATATTCGGAAAAAGGTTCATCAACTAACTCTAAGGCTTGCCCACATCTGGCACAGGTATTTGGGAAATTTGACAAAGTGTTCACCACCTTATATGGGTGTCTGGCATTATTATATGTAGAAATAAGCAGGATATGTATCATATTATGCAGAAATAAGTACTTTGATAAATAGTGTTGAAGTGTGATGGTGTGGGGTGGATTTAATGAAGAAAAATTCAGTTGTACCTTCTTTGGAGGAAATCATTGAAGAAACAATTACCGCTATAGAAAACAGTAAAAATCAGATTTTTGATATTGCTGAAAATGCTCGAATTGAAGTGGAGAGAATTCGGCAAAAGTTGGAGGCAGTTAAACAAAAAGTCATTGAAGTGATTAATGAATTAGAAAGACTCGAGAGATTAGAAAAGGCTGCACGGGTACGTTTAATGGAGGTTAGCCGAGATATTAAAAAATATAAAGAGGAAGATATCAGAAAAGCGTATCTTAATGCTAGTAATCTGCAGGCTGAAGTTAGAATCCTCGAGAATAAAGAAGATCAGCTTAGAGAAGAAAGAACAGAATTGGAGCGGCAGTTTAAAAGGCAGTTGGATACAGTTGCTAAAGCAGAGAAGCTGGTCTCCCATGTAGGGGTTGCTTTAAATTATTTAATGAAAAACATTCAAGGTCTTAATAATAAGCTAGAAGAAATAGAAGCCCGGGGTAATCTGGGTTCACGCATTATTAAAGCCCAGGAGGAAGAAAGACGGAGAGTAGCCAGGGAAATCCATGATGGGCCTGCCCAGTCTATGGCTAATATAGTTCTACGGGCTGAGTTTTGCGAAAGGCTCATAGACAAGGATATTGTTCTGGCTAAAAAAGAGATTGGTCATTTAAAGGACTTAGTTAGAAACAGTTTGAAGGACGTCCGGAAAATTATATATGATTTAAGACCAATGGCTTTAGATGATCTTGGTTTGATACCAGCTCTTAACAGGTATATAGAAGAATTTGCAGAAAGATTTGGCATTATTGTCAGATTTCTACCCTCAGAAATACGCATGCGGCTTCCGAATACTTTAGAAGTGACGATTTTCCGAGTTATTCAAGAGGCCCTGCAAAATGTTCAAAAGCATTCGGGCGCTCGGGAAGTAGTAATTAATTTGTTGGTTACGGAAATGGAAGTCAGTCTGGGTATTGAAGATGACGGGTGTGGCTTTCCGGTAGCTGAGATTTTTGCTGATAATGATAGGGATGGATATGGACTCTTAGGTATGAAAGAAAGAGTGGAGTTATTGCGGGGACAATTTAACATCCAGTCTGTAACCGGAAAAGGTACAGATTTCAAAATAATTATCCCTATTCAAAGTCCGGATGAGGAGTGAGTGTATGGGTATCAAGATACTGATAGTTGATGATCATGTACTATTAAGAGAAGGTTTAGTAAAAATTCTTTCTTTGGATGATGATCTAGAGGTCATAGGTGAAGCCAGTCGGGGTGAAGAAGCAGTAGCTTTAGCCAGAACGTTAAACCCTGATGTTATATTAATGGATATTAATATGCCTGGAATAAATGGTATAGAAGCAACAAAAGTAATCAAAACTGAACTGCCCCAGATTGGGATTATAGCTTTAACTATCCATGATGATGAAGAATACATATTTGAGCTGGTAAGAGCAGGGGTATCTGGTTATGTTTTGAAGGATATTCAACCGGAACGGTTGATAGCGGCAATAAAAGATGTGGCCCAAGGCAAATCTGTGATTCATCCTGCTATTACTGCCAAGCTTTTAGGAGAATTTAACCGGCTATCGGAGAGGAAGAACAGACCAAGTTCCTTTGATGACTTGACTATTAGGGAATTGGACGTACTGGAGCTAATTGCCAAGGGTATGGCAAACAGGGATATAGCACAGAGCCTGTTTATCAGTGAAAAGACCGTGAAAAACCATATCACAAATATTTTCCGCAAGCTTAATGTGGACGATAGGACGCAAGCTGCTCTTTATGCCATCAAAAATAAGTTAGTCAATCTATAGGCTGTCCAAAAGGGCGCCTTACTGCGTTAATTTTTAATTCAAGGTCCTCAACGTACCCCTGTACGCCTCCGGCCTTGAATTAAAAATATGCCTTGTAATCCATCCCTTTTGAACAGCCTACGAAGTAAAACTATATTTTATAATATTTACATCTAAATATTAATGCGGACCTATTATCTAACTCCAAAGACGTCATGCTGACCCAATGGCTTACCTTTGAGCCGTCATGCCTTTCCTGGTCACCGGGCACCGGGCACTGATCCCTGATCCCTGAGCACGAGACCCAAGAAAATTGCCCCAATCAAACCACTAGTCACTAGTAACCAGTCACTAGTAACTCTCATACAATAGAGCACACCTACAGTATAGATGGGGGCTTGGGGGATGCTTTACTGGGATTGGGTGCTGGCTTTGGGGATATTTTTATTTGCACTGTGGTTTTGGGTGAGCTTATACAAAGGTGGCTTTTTTTCAAAAGATAAAAAAGACTTGCAATATTTAATAGTAGTAGTGCAAAATAAAGAAGGACTAATTGAAGCAATTATCAGGAAATCTATTTTATTGCAGCGTCAGCTGGGTGAGAATACAAAACTCATCATTGTTGATTTAGATTCTAGTGATAACACCCTGGAGATTATAAAAAGAATGGCTTATCCTAAAAATTATTTTACAATTTTTTTATTGAGGGACCGACAGGAATTTGTGAAGCTTGTCGAAGAGTATATAAATGAGGATTGTTTTGTTATGGATTACTCTGTCGAAACAGGGAGCTTTTTTAAAAATATTAAAGAATATAAGTCAGTCTATTATAAGAACTGAAAAATATATGAATAAAATGTCCAGGAGGCCACTAGGCCTCCTGTTTGTTTTTGGGACAATTAGCTCTTAATGAAAACAGGACTTGTGCCTGATTCCATAAGGACAGGCTTCGGTGTTAAGATAAAGTCACAGCAAGGGAAGTTAATAGAAAATAAATAAAAAAAAATTCGGAGGTGCTTTAAATGATGAATTTAGTTAAAAGATTATGGAGTGAAGAAGAAGGTCAGGGAATGGTTGAGTATGGTTTAATTATCGCTTTGATTTCTGTAGTTGCGATAGTAATGCTGACAAATATTGGTACCAATTTATTGACCAAATTTACAGATGTTAATACCGCGATAACTCCTACTACTTAATGTCAGTATAGTTATTTTATGTTAACTATAACGAAAAGACTCTGGAGAGATGAGGGAGGACAGGGAATTATAGAATATGTCTTTATTCTAATCTTTGTCTCATTAGCACTAATCTTTACTCTGGGAAATGTTGGCACTAGTGTTGTCGCTAAGTTTCAAAGCTTAAATGATGGTTTTTAAATAAGGAAATTTTTTAAAATAGCCCTACTTTTGGTAGGGCTATTTTAAAAAAAACAGACCCAATTAAGGGGTGAAAAAAGTGCTAGATGCGGTACTAATTATTACTTTATCAATTTGTCTAATTACAGATATTACAAAGAAAAAAATATATAATGTTATTTTAATACCAGCATTGACTGCTGGTGTCGCTATCAACATTTATAATCTGGGTTTAACAGGTTTAATATTTTCTATTAAAGGTTTCTTTGTGGGGTTATTATTTTTGTTGCTTCCCTTTATTGGGGGGGGTATAGGTGCTGGAGACGTTAAACTCCTAGCTACAATTGGAGCGATAAAGGGACCGGAATTTGTTTTTTATGCTTTTCTTGGAATGGGATTAGCTGGTGGAGTTATTGCGGTAGTTATTTTACTGTTCCAGAGGCGGATGTTAAAAACCTTGAAGGAATTAGGGAAAGGCATTGTTATCTTATTTGTATCCCAATTCAAGGTTAGAGCATTTGAATTTAAAAGTGATAATAACATGTTCCCATATGGTATAGCTATAACGTTAGGGGCATTATCAGCCTATTTAGTGGGGTGACATGAGTGATAAATAAATTATTTAAAAGCCAAAAAGGACAGGCTCTGGTAGAATTGGCATTTGTTTTGCCAATTTTGCTGATGATTGTTTTTGGTGTTACCGAGTTTGGAAGGGTTTTTGGTACGCAGTTGATATTAACTAATAGTGCTAGAGATGGAGCTAGATATGCTTCTGTTGGAGCTACTGATATGGAAATAATAACAAAACTTCAAAATGGTACTTTTATGTTAGATACAACGAAGCTATTAATTAGCATATCTCCAACGACTTCCTCTAGGAAACGAGGGGATGCAGTTACTATTAAGGTGCATTATCCCGTTGATATTTATGCTCCTGTTATATCAAATTTTTTGGGTAATCCTTTTATTGCTAAAGGTGAAGCCGTGATGAGAATGGAGTAGATAGTATGATCAAAAAACTATTGTTTGAGGAGCGCGGAAGCGCAATGATTATATTTACCATTGGCTTAACAGTATTCTTTGGGTTTTTATCCTTTGTTGCTGATACAGGGCTTTTATACTATAACAAGGCAAGTTTAGCTAATGGTGTAGATGCAGCAGCTTTAGCCGGGGCACAAGAATTACCATACAAGCCAATATCGGCAGTTGAAAAAGCTACTAGCTACGCTTCTGTCAATGGAGTAGACATTAGTACTAATAAATTTAAAATTGTAATTAACGAAACTAAAACAAAAATCAAAGTAAGTGCTGAAAAAAGTGTAAACCTGCTATTTCGACAGGTTTTTGGAATAGATAGCGGCTTTGTTAACCATACTGCAACAGCACAAGTAGCACCAATATCTAGTGTTGGGGGTGCTGCGCCTTTAGGTATAAAGAAACATGATTTTATTTTTGGTGATCAATATACATTAAAGGTAGGGGCTAATGATACGGATTTTTTGTTAGAAGATGGAGTTTCTCCGGGCTGGTTTGGGGCATTATCACTGGGGGCAAGTGGTTCAAATAATTATGAAGCAAATTTAAAGAATGGTTATCCAGGTTCAGTGAAGGTAGGAGACATAATTCCAATTGAGACAGGTAATATGTCCAATCCCACCAAAAGATCCATTGATTTTAGAGTTGCTGAGGATAAGCATACCCCGTACTGCACTGTTGATAGTTTTGAGCGGGACTGCACAAGGCTTTTAATAGTGCCTGTTATTGAATTATTCGATAAGCACAATGTAAAGATTGTTGGCTTTGCAATATTTTTGGTTGATGAATCAGTAACGGGACAAGGTAATGAAAACTTTGTCAAAGGAAAATTTGTTAAAACACTAGTATCTGGAGATAGTGATCCTAATGGCCAAGATTTTGGTTTAAAAGGTATCAAACTGATTGAGTAAAGAGTGAATAGGGAAAAAACATAATGACATTTCATATGGGGTGGATATGATGCGTAATAAAGTAGTTATTATTTTGGCTATAGTATTTGGACTAACAACAGCATTTTTAGTCTTAAGTTATTTGCAAGAGGTTACAGCGGCTATGGATGATACTGATTATGTAGAGGTTGTCGTTGCAACTCAAGATATCCCTGCTAATACAGTTATATCAAACACGATGCTTAGTATGAAGAAAATACCAACAAAGTACATGCATCCACAAGAGTTTACGGATAAAACAGAGTTAGTAGGGAAGATAGTTTTAGTACCAGTAGCAGCGGGTGCAAGTGTCATGGAAAATCAATTGATAGACCAAGGGGATAAAAAAGAAGGGCTTTCATATCTAATTCCTAAAGGTAAAAGAGCCCTAACAGTACCGGTAGATGAGGTTAGTGGTATTTCGGGCCTAATAAGACCGGGGGATCATGTGGATATTATAGGGACTGTGAATATTGGAGAACAGCAGGAAAAACCTTATACCATAATAGTTTTGCAGGATATTGAAGTACTAGCGGTTGGAAAATTGATGGATAGAGAAAATGGAAATGCAGAAAATCCAGTGGAAACAAATACTGTAACACTTGCTGTTAGCTTAGCTGAGGCAAAGCCTTTAATGATGGCTAATCAGCAGGGAGTTATTCGGTTGATGCTTAGATCACCAATTGATGAAAGTAAAGGGTACAGTGCACCATATACAAAGGAAGAGTTACTTTCTAATAGGTGACATATACTTAGGGGTTGAGATTGGGCGTCTGATAGTACTTATGGGTAAGATTGAGGGTCAGACATTTACTTAGGGGTTGAGATTACGCGTCTGACAATACTAACGGGTTGAGCTTGAGCGTCTGACAAATACTCATAGGTTTAGCTATTGCGTCTGCTAAAAAAAATGACTGTCAATGCTTGTGTCAGACGCAATATGTTAACGAAGAAGTCAAGGAGGTTGCCATGGAAAAAATCAAAGTGCTAATCGTAGATGATATCTCAGAAACACGGGATAATTTAAATCGTCTTCTGAAATTAGAAGAGGATATTCAGGTTGTAGGTGAAGCGGCAAATGGGGAACAAGCTGTGAGAAAATCAGAACAGCTTTTACCCGATATTATTCTAATGGATATTAACATGCCAATTATGAATGGTATCGCGGCTACGGAAAAAATCTCATTAAATTTCCCTAATATAGCAGTAATCATGATCAGCGTACAGGGTGAGGCTGAATATTTAAAGAAAGCAATGATGGCAGGAGCAAGGGAGTATTTAGTTAAGCCCTTTAGTGCAGATGAACTAAATAATACGATTAAGCGTACATATGACCTGGAGAGAAAACGGCTGGGGAAAATGGAGGGCACAAAAAAATTATTTGGGAAACAAAAGGATAGTAAGCCGCAGGTAATTACTATATTCGGAACTAAGGGGGGAGTAGGCAAAACAACTTTAGCAGTAAATAGTTCAACTCTAATCGCAAAAAAAACTAAGAAAAAGGTTGTCTTAGTTGATTTGGATCTGCAATTTGGTGATGTTTCGGTATTTTTTAATGTCAGTCCAAAAAAAAGTATTGCTGAATTAGTTCAAGAAAGAGGGCAATTAAATATAGAATTGGTGGAAAGTTATCTAATACCACATATTTCAGGTGTCAAGATACTACCTGCGCCAATGCGGCCGGAATATTCAGAGCTGGTGACCCCTAATAATGTATTAGAAATTTTGACTATATTGCGACAAAACTATGATTACGTAATAATAGATACTCCTCCCATTTTTCAAGATACAAATTTAAGTGCTCTTGATATGTCAAATCAGGTGCTTTTAGTTATGAACATGGATTTGCCTACTGTAAAAAATATGAAGTTGAGTCTAGAGCTTCTTGACTCGCTGCACCATAAAGCAAAAACAAAGCTAATATTAAATAGGGCTTCTGAAGACTTGGGTATCAGTGCAGGTGATGTAGAAAATGCCTTAGATTTTTTAATTGCTCATCAAATGCCCACTGACGGAAAATTGGTAGTAACCTCTGTAAATAAAGGAATACCCTTTGTTCTTAGTAACGCCAATGCCAAGGTAAGTAAGGCGGTAGATCAGATTACGAATATGGTAATTGAAGACACTGGTTATCAAAAAGAATTAATGGAAAGCAAACAAAAAAGAAAACTATTCGGGAAAATTTTTGGATAAACGAAAGTATTTCTGTCATCCTGAGCGATAGCGAAGGATCT
>JUEF01000035.1 GCA_000802045.1 Peptococcaceae bacterium BICA1-8 | reverse complement strand
TCCGCCAAAACCAGCTATAATAATTTCTTCCAACATACTAAACTCCCTCCTTTGGAGAGTAATCACCTAAAGGATAGTAAGGAAGCATTTTTTCTTCTAGCCATTTTAATGCTTCAACAGGTGTTTTGCCCCAATTTGTTGGACAAGTTGAAAGAATTTCTACTAAGGAGAAACCTTTACCCTCAATCTGATTAACAAATGCTTCTTTTATGGCCTTTTTAGCCTGGCGAATATGTTTAGGGTCATGAACAGAAACTCTTTTCATAGAATTTCCGGGTCCAACTAAGGAACCAAGCATTTCTGAAACCCTTATAGGATAACCGCTATGTGCTACATCTCTACCAGAGGGAGAAGTATTAGTAACTTGACCAACTAGAGTAGTAGGTGCCATTTGTCCGCCAGTCATGCCATAAATAGCATTATTTACAAAAATTATAGTGATTTTTTCGCCTCGAGCAGCTGCATGAACTACCTCAGCCATACCGATAGAAGCAAGGTCTCCATCACCTTGATAAGCAAAAACTATATTCTTAGGGTTTACTCTTTTTATTCCTGTTGCAACAGCAGGAGCACGACCATGGGCTGCTTGCTGCATATCTACATCAAAATAGTCATAGGCCAAGACAGAGCATCCTACAGGAGCTACTCCAATTGTTTTTTCTTGAATATCAAGTTCATCAATTACTTCGGCAATCAAGCGATGGATAATACCATGGGTACATCCGGGGCAATAATGGAAAGTGACATCTTCTAGAGCTTTAGGTTTTTCAAAAACTATTTCCATGCTTATAACACCTCCCGGAATGCAACAATTTTATCAAACACATCACGGGACGTTGGAACCATTCCACCGACCCGACCATAAAAATCTACTGGAACTTTGCCATTAACCGCTAGACGGACATCCTCAATCATTTGGCCTAAACTCATTTCTACAGTTAATATCCCCTTAACCCTGCCTAAAACTTGTTGGAGTGCATATGCCGGGTAAGGCCACAAGGATATAGGCCTAAATAGACCTGCTTTTATTCCTTCTTCCCTTGCCATATCTACAGCTTTTCTACAAACCCTCGAGGTTGTTCCATATGCCGCTAAAAGTATTTCTGCATCATCGGCCAAATATGTTTCTGCTCTTTGCTCTTTTGCTTCCATTTCACCAAATTTATCAGCTAAACGATTTACGTGTTGTTCAAATTTTTCCGCCTGTAAATATAATGAGTTGATAATATTTTTCTTTCTTCCTTTTTTTCCGGTTGTTGCCCATTCTTTAACAGGCAGTTCGTTATTTTCTGTCAGTTTGAATTCCACAGGCTCCATCATTTGACCCAAAATACCATCACCTAAGATCATGACCGGATTTCGATATTTATCAGCTAAATCAAAAGCCTCAATAGTTAAATCTACAGCTTCTTGAACTGAAGCCGGTGCTAACACTAAAAGCTTATAATCACCATGGCCTCCACCTTTGGTAGCTTGAAAATAATCACCTTGGGCAGGCTGAATAGTTCCTAAACCAGGACCTCCCCGCATCATATTTACAATTACACAGGGTAATTCAGCACCTGCGATATAGGATATCCCTTCTGCTTTTAAACTAATTCCAGGACTAGATGAAGAAGTCATTACCCGTGCACCTGCACCAGAAGCACCATAGACCATATTGATAGCAGCGACTTCGCTTTCTGCTTGTAAGAATACTCCTCCTACTTCCGGCATCCTCTTAGAAAGATACTGAGGTAATTCAGTTTGGGGAGTAATAGGATAACCAAAAAAATATCTACACCCAGCTCGAACTGCTGCTTCAGCTAAGGCTTCATTGCCCTTCATCAAAACTTTACTCATCTTTTTTCCCCTCCTTAGGCAGCCTTCTTACTTCTATAACAACGTCAGGACACATCATGGCGCAAAATCCGCAGGAAATACATTCTTCTTGCTGGGTAACAGTTGCAGGATGAAATCCTTTACTGTTTATTTTGTTTTCATCCATGTATACAATTTTTTTTGGACATACGGTAGTACACAATTCACAACCTTTACATTTTTCTTCATTAAATATTACTTTTTGCATAGCCTTTACCTCCAAATTATAATTCCCAGGGAGTCAACATATAAATTTCAATACCTACAACCGGAACATTTACATGATATACCACTTCATGGGCTAAATCATTGCAGCAGGATATAAACTTTATGGGTAAATTTAATCCTTTTGCAATTTCAACTACTTCTATGTGGCCTAAAATTACATCGGATATTGTTGTTACCCTACCTAGATTAGGATTGCTAATAATACCTGTAATACTAACTCGGGCGGCTTCTTGTATTTGCTCTAAAATCTGTTGTGCTCCAAATTGATTTTGAGTATAGGGACGATAAGGATTGACAACTAGTAAAATTTCAGCATTTTTTTCCTCTAAAATTTTACTAAATCTCCCTAAAACAATAGCACCAACGTTATCCCCACCAACATCAATTACAACATCAGCATTAGGATTTTGTAATTCCCCTAATACCTCAGGAGTAATAACCGGTAAATCCGAGTTAGCAAGATAAGGCGGAGGTAAAATTACTTTTACCCCTTTATCCTCCATTTCTTCTTTAACACGTCGGGAACGAAAATAGGGGTTAACTATATCTAGATCAATTAGAGTACTGTGATTTTTAATAGCCAGGTTCACAGAGATTTCTGTTTTTCCGCTACCAAAATTACCGGTAAGGACTGTTATCATTTGCAACCCCCCTCCTTGTTTAATAAAGTGACTGGTGATTAGTGACTGGTGACTACTAGTTATAGTCTAGTGGCTAGTGGCTAGTTAGGGTCTATGGTCTAGTTTGTCTTTTGTCATTGCGAGTCCGTGAGGGCGTGGCAATCTACGTTTTGACCTTGTCTTACTAGTTACTAGTCACCAGAAACTAGTAACTAGTAACTAGTAACTAGTTTCTTATAAGTGTTTCCTCACTTTAACAATATTATTAATTGCAATATTCATGCCAGTATATTAGAGAGCATTGAGCTACTGTTACTCTGCATTCTTATGCACACAATGCAAAACCCTGCAAGCAATAGCTTGCAGGGTCGAAAACTTTATTGTATGATTTTAATCCAATTAAAATCATCCTGTACAGTTCCATATTGAATTCCTGTTAAATAATTATACAATTTAATTGAAAGACTTTCATTATCATAATCTTCGATACTCAATATTTCGTCACCATAAGCCATTTTGCCTACCGGTGATATAACAGCAGCAGTACCTGTTCCAAAGATTTCCTCCAATGTTCCGTCTTTACTAGCAGCAATTACTTCATCGATTGTTATCGTTCTTTCTTCCACAGGTATTTGCCATTTATGCAGTACTTGGATAACCGAATCTCTAGTAATTCCTTGTAAAATACTTCCATTTAAAGCAGGGGTGATAACTTTACCTTTAATTTTAAAGAAAATGTTCATTGTTCCTACTTCTTCAACATATTTTCGTTCCACACCATCTAACCATAAGACCTGAGAAAACCCTTTCTTTTTTGCCTCTTCGGCGGCAAGGAGGCTTGCAGCATAATTAGCCATTGTTTTAGCCTCTCCTAAGCCACCCCGTACTGCCCGAACATAATTTTCTTCTACTAGTATTTTAACTGGTTTTAAACCTTCAGGATAATACGCACCAACCGGAGACAGAATAATATATAATTTATATTCCAATGCTGGTCTCACACCTAGAAATGCCTCAGTTGCAATAATATAAGGCCTGATATATAGAGATGTTCCTTCTTCTTCTGGTATCCATTCCTCTTCAAGTTTTACCAATTGTTCTAAACCATCCAATAACATATCAGCATCTAGTTGGGGAATACATACCTTTGCACTGGACCGATTTAATCTTTGACAGTTGTCTAAAGGTCTAAAAAGTTGAATATTCCCATTTTTAGTTTTATATGCCTTTAGTCCTTCAAATACACCTTGACCATAATGCAAAGCACATGCAGAAGGATCTAAAGCAATAGAACTATAAGGCTCAATCCGCATATTGTACCAGCCATTTTCTTTAGTATAATCCATTACTAATATATGATCGGTAAATATTGTGCCAAAACTTGTAATTTGTCTAGGCTTCTCCTTAGGCTTAGTAGTTTTCTTTATAATTAATTTTTCCATCTTTACCCTCCCGAGTTTACATTTATTTTTTATTATATCTCAAAATACTATATTATTAAATATTCCTTAACAGAAAAGATCACTTTATTCCATATTTTTCTAACCTATAATAAAGATTTCTGATCGAAACCTCTAATTTTCTGGCTGTTTCAGTCTTATTACCATTACATTCCTTTAATACTTTAAAGAGCAAATTCTTTTCCCAATTATTAAAAAGTTCTTGATAAGAGCCACTTGTTACATCTATTGCTAAGCTAATATCAGCAGTAGGGTCGTTTAGTACCGGAAGATGCCTTAACTCTATAATGGTTTCCTGATGCTTCATGTTAATTACTGCCCGTCCTAAAACATTTTCTAATTCACGGACATTCCCCGGCCAATCATAACTTAGTAAATGCTTATAACCATCATCTGTAATATTAAACACATTACGTCCATATTCTCGGTTTAGTTTCTGCAGTATATGTAGTATTAAATCATGAAGGTCCTTCTGCCTTTCTCTTAATGGAGGAATAAGAATAGGTATTACATTAAGACGATAGTATAAATCCTGACGGAAACGCTTATTTTCTACTAATATTTCTAAATCTGCATTTGTTGCAGCTATGACCCTGACATCGACATTCCTTGGCTTTGTATCACCCACTCTTAGAATTTCTTTTTCCTGTAAAACCCTTAATAGTTTAGTCTGCAAATTCCAGCTAATTTCTCCAATCTCATCCAGGAAAATAGTCCCTCCATGGGCTTCTTCAAACAAACCAATTTTACCACCCTTAAGAGCACCGGAAAAAGCGCCTTCTATATATCCAAAAAGTTCACTCTCCAATAAATTCTCACTTATAGCTGCACAGTTTACTCTAACAAACTGGCCACTTATTCTATGGGAGGAATTATGGATGGCATGAGCAAACATCTCCTTTCCCGTCCCGCTTTCTCCTCTTAATAAGACTGTAGCTGGTGTCGGAGCAGCCCTTCGTGCTTGTTCTACTACATTTCTAAGTTGTTCGCTATTACCTACAATATCTGAAAAGTTATATCTGGCTTCTAATCTGCGAATAATACGTTTTGCTTTATATAGTTCCTGAGAAAGTTTTTTAAGTTCTGAAATATCATGAACAACAGCTACACTGCCTTTTAATTGACCATTAACTTCAATAGGAGCAACATTTACAACAACCTCTTTTCGGTTAGGTCCTACCTTCATCACAACTCCCTTAACAGGTTTTCTTGTTTTCAAAACATGAAGATGCATACTCTCCCCTTCTGCTATATCTACAGTAGCAGGTTTATGCAATACTTCCTCCTCTGTTAAGCCGGTTAATTTAGTATAGGCAGGATTTATTAAAATGCCATATCCATTTTCATCAACAACAGAAATAGCATCCTGGGTAGAATTAATAATCGCCTCTAAGAGTGATTGAATTTGTTGAAGATTTGTATTTTTTTCTGCAAGTTGTTTTATTTCCGAAATATCTCTAAAAACTGCTGCCGCTCCAATGATTTGCCCATTATCATCCAATACCGGTACTCGATTGGTGATAATAGTAATTTCTCCAAGATTTTGCTGTTGGTTAATTTCCGGGGTACCTGTTTTTAGTATTTCCGGCAATCTGGTATTTTTAATAATGTCAATCACTGGTTGTCCAAGAACTAATGAGGCAGGTTTACCAATTAATTTCTCTGCTGCCGTATTGAAAATAACAATCTTTTCATCTAAATCAATAACCACCATTGCATCATGGGTAGAATTTAAAATTGAATTAATACCCTTTTTTAACAAAATATCCACCCCTGTCTATCGTCCCATATTATCTATTAAACGCAGAATTTTTATCCTTTCAATTAATTTTGTCAAGGATTTTTTTTCTGTATAAATGTGTAGGATTACCAAAAGTATACACACTATAGCCTTAGCTAAATAAGATAGGTTAAATACAAAAGCTAATCCTATGGACATCCCTAAGAAATTTGAACCTGTATCTCCTAACATTCCTTTCCCTTTAAAATCCAAAGGGGCATATGCAAGTACACTAGCAAAAATTATACTTAAATATGTTCTTGTTTCTGGATATGAGATAAACAATATCAGATATATAAGTACATAGATTTTTATCACTCTGCCTGGTCTAACATCAAAGAGATTAAACATATTTGTTGTTAATATAAGTATAACAAAATTTAAAACAAATAATATTACATTTTCCCAATAATAAAATGCAATAAAAATACTAGTAGTAGATATAATTATAGCTTTTAAGGCACCCGATGTTAACTCTCCTTTTTTAAAAAGCATTAAAATATGACCTTTCAAACCCTTTACACTATGATTTCCTAATATATCATCAATGAAACCTACCAACAGAGTAATAGTTAATACTAGAAATATGAAATATACACTTTCATCTCCTGTAAAAAAACTATATAAAAAAAAGGATGGTGCTGTACCAAAAATTAATATAAGACCAAGTCCAATAGGAATTTGATTACCAAGGTAATTTTCTCTAACCGCACCTGCTTTTATTAAAAAATGTTTTAATGATGATAAACTAAACCTTGAAACACTATAACTTAAAATTGTTAAGATAATGCCCATATACGCCAACCTTTTTTAGATAAAGTTAAAAATACATCTTTGAGCTGTACCCCTCGATGTAAAAAGCCTGCCCAATCCCTGCCGGTTTCTGCATGTCCCATATTAGTAGATACTTCTAAGATTTTATAGCCTTTAATAAGGGCGTCCATGGTCATGCCAACCTCTACACCAAAGCCTGAAGCAAGGGGTAAAAGGCTTTGTAAAACCTCCTTTGACATTACTCTTTGTCCAGATAACGGCGCTTTGAATTCTTGCTTTGTTAAAATCTTTAAGCCCCAGAAAGCTGCATTTTTAACTAACCCAACCCCTCCTTTTTTGGAGGCAGGAGGAAAAATTGCTATGGCCATATCATATGAACCGCTCACAACTGGATATATGAGTTTTTGTACTTCAATTGCTGTTTCTTTTAAATCAGCATCAACTAAAGCCACTAAAGCTTCTTTTACATAACTGGCACCAATATTTAGAGCATTTCCTTTACCTTTATTTTCGCAGATTCTAATAACTTCGATTCCCATTTCTTTAGAAATTAGGCCTGTTTGATCAGTGGAGCCATCATCTATGACAACTATTTGTTTAATTTCACCAATAGTTTGCAAAGTCTTGATCGTTAATACTATGTTTTTTTCCTCATTATATGCAGGGATTAATGCAGTTACACGAGCATTTGTCATTTAGATTACTCCTTAAATTCAATATTAATTATTTGCTTCAAAAACAGTCTGACTTCTATTCTCGAAAATTGATAAAATCAAATTAACTTGTCCTGGTATGGTATCCAGCTTATCTACGATACATAACTCAGAACTAGTTTTAATAGGTATAGTTTCGTCCGTGCTTATTAAATATAAAGGAATTTTGTTTTTTAAATGATTTGTCATAGAATTTTGGGTTTCTATTAATATTTTATCTTTATTAAAACCCGTCACTAGGATAATGCCATCTAATAAATCCCCATAGGTTCCAATGCTCTTAATAATATCTGTTTCCTCCATTAAATCTGTTAACTCTGTTCTTTCACCATTTAAGATAAGCTTTGACAAATCTTCTGTAAGCAAAGTCATATTATAATCTGCTATTGTTTTTTCGGAAAATTTTAACCTAGTACTAGAAACAATTTTTGCTCCTGACTGTTCTAAAGTGCTTACAACATCTTGAAAGGGTCCATTTTGGTCTAATTCAATTATGGCAAATTTTTTCCCCTGGAGTTTTCCGGTTAGCAAAAAAGGTTTAATTTTTACAGCGAAGCTCTGATAATAATTTAATTGATTTTGTTTTTGAACTAGCTCACCCCTTAGGGTTTCTGTTTCATTTTTTAAACTTAAATAATCCTGTTCTAGTTTTCCAATCCAAATGTTCTGTTCCTTAGCCATGTTTTCCATAAAATCCTGTCCTACCAGGGTGCTTCCTATTAATATTCCCAGGGCTAATGCAATAAATATTGCCACTAAAGAAGCCACATGATATCGAATATCAATTATCATACATTTGATCCCTCCTAAACCCTGATTAGAAGTCTGAGTTTTAGTACTATAATCCGCCAAAACTGATTGAGTATAGGTGAAATTGCAAAAACTAAAAATATTGGGATTAAACCCGCTACTAGAACCTGTGCTAAATGGCCAAAATATACTTTGGGACGGTAAAGTTTACTAACACCTTTCGCATCTATAAATTTTGCACCTACTTTAATTCTTACCAATACGGTACTAGCCATGCCGGCGCGACCCTTTTCTAAAAAATCAATCATATTAGAATGAGTTCCAACAGCTACGATTAACTCTGCATTTTTAGCATGGGCTAAAAGTAAAGCTGCATCTTCACTAGTACCCAGGACAGGAAATGTAATATATTGTAAATTTAATTTATTTAACCTTTCTATACCAGGTGCTTTTCCATCTATATATGCATGTACCAAGAGTTCGGCTTTGCATTTAAGAGCTTCATCTGAAATGCTATCCATATCACCTATTATTAAATGAGGCTTATAGCCTAACTCTAATAATGCATCTGCCCCGCCATCAACACCAACCATTATAGGCTTTACCTCATTTATATAAGGCTTAATAGCTAATAAATCTTCTTTATAACCTTGTCCCCTTACTACAACTACTACATGTTTACCTTGAAAATTGGTTTTAATCTTTGGAAAAGCAACCTCATTTAAAATCAATTCTTTTTCTTTTTGAGCATAATTTAAAGTATTATTTACAAAATTACTTAATTCTTGATTAATATTTTTTTGAGTCTCATCAAGTAGGTATTCAAGCCTCTCCTCAGTCATTTCTTGCCCAATTCCTATTATTTTGTTTTTATATATAATTTCTTCTTCATTAATTATTATCATCTGATCATCAGCTAAGCCCATGACCTCAATACCTGCATCATCAAATAATGGAATCCCGGCTTTTAATAGTACCTGAGGTCCTAGATTAGGATATTTACCTGTTATACTAAGCTTTGCATTTATTACAGCTTTTACTTTAGTTTCAACTAAAGCCTTAGCTGCAATTTCGTCAAGGTCAGGGTGGCAAATAACAGCTATTTGTCCTGGTTGAATTCTTTTAGTTAGATTTTTTGTTTTAGTATCAACACATACCTTGCCTTTTATTTGCAAAACTTTCCCTCCTTAACACCTGTTTTTATTATTAGAAAATTTGCATTTTCTAATACATAAAAAAACGGGCTAAGCCCGTTTTAGAGTGTTCTTTTAAGTAGGGGACAGGAACTTCGTCCCGGGAATATAGATAATTGTCTAACTGTGACTTCTTCTATGCTTTTAATCTGTCTTAAAACGTTATTTCTGTT
>JUEF01000034.1 GCA_000802045.1 Peptococcaceae bacterium BICA1-8 | reverse complement strand
TTAAAAGGGATGGCGCTTGGTTACGCAGTTTCAAATAGAGGAGCAACCCATTTAGATGCACGTCCTACTCCAGAAAGATCAGGTCAATACGATCCTTTGGAAATTAGAGGCAAGGGGAAAATGGTCAAAGAAAATCAGGATATGACTACTATTGGTGATTCTTTGATAATTTGTCGATATACGGAGGGGATTTTCGGATTTTTTGTTAATGAGGATTTTGTGAAAATTGCAAACCTCACTACTGGTTATAGCTATAATCTTGAAGATTTAAGAAGAATTGGTGAAAGGATTTATACATTAGAAAGAATTATTAATGTTAGAGAAGGTCTAGATAGAAGTAAAGATATTTTACCAGAGAGATTCTTAAACGAACCCATTCCTGATGGTCCAAAAAAAGGAGCATATATAGCAAAAGAGGAACTGGAATTTATGCTCGATGAATATTATGCATCCAGGGGTTGGGATATTGAAACTGGTAAACCGACTATAGATACTATTGAAAAACTAGGACTTACAGAATTATTAGATGACTATGTTAAAGCCAAAGGTGATACCAATGCAGGTTAAAGTAGTATTCCATGGTTCCTATCAGTCGGTTTCAAATATTCGAGAAAAGCAGGTAAAATTACCAGAAAAGGCTAGCTTATATGATTTAATAGAAATATTGGAAGAAGAATATGGAAGAAAACTAACAGGTCAACTTATTGATTATGAAAATACTGAAGTGTGGTCTTTAATGGCAATTGCGGTAAATGGAAAAATATTAAATAAATTAGAAAAGTTTTATATAGAGTTAAAAGATAATGACGATATCATTTTTTTGCCTCCAGCCATTGGAGGATAAAGCTTAATTAATGTAGGAGGTTGTCATAATGAAGAAAATATTAGTTAACAAAGATAAATGTAGTGGTTGTAAGATTTGTGAATCAGTTTGTTCTTACCAAAAACTAGGTGACAAGTTTAATAGGCGGAAAGCTGCTATTAGAGTAGTAATTGAAGGTGAATTAGGTGAGAAAATTACTCCTATAGTTTGTAGACACTGTAAAAAAGCAAAATGTGCTGAAGTTTGTCCAGTAGATGCTTTTTATGAAGATCAAAATACCGGAGCATTAATTATAGATAAAGTTAAATGTATTGGTTGCGGGTTATGTGCGGAAGAATGTCCTTTTGGTGCAATAAATCTTCATGATGAATTTGAAATTCCTTTTAAATGTGACTTGTGTGGGGGAGATCCCTTATGTATCAAATACTGTGTACCCAATGCTATTGTCTATGAAGAAGAGCACAGAATCGGTGCATCAAAGAGGGAAAGGAGTGGAAATTAGTGTATAGTGGTTATAACAAAATTCTTAGAATAGATCTAACCAATGAAACGACGGAAGTAGAAAATATTTCCCCTCAGTTTGCCCGTAAATTTTTAGGTGGTAATGGATTTGGGGTAAAATTACTTTATGATATAGTTCCTCCCCAAGCTGATCCGTTAGGAGAAGACAATACCATTATAATTGCAGTTGGTCCAGCTAATGGAACTATTTTACCTGGTGCTGCCATGTGTGCTTTTATAACTAAATCTCCTTTAACAGGAATTTTTTTGGATAGTTATATGGGCGGGCATTTTGCCACTGAAGTTAAAAATTCAGGGTATGATGTAATAGTTATTTCTGGGAAATTACAAAAGCACAAATACTTAGTAATTGAAAATGATAATGTAAACTTCTGTGATGCCCAGGGACTATGGGGTATGGAAACCACGAAAACACAAATGAAAATTAAGGAGGATTTGAAAAATTCGGAATTTCAGGTAGCATGTATTGGCCCAGCTGGTGAACACTTGGTTAAGTTTGCTTCTGTTATTTGTGATACTAGGGCATCTGGTAGAGGAGGAGTAGGAGCGGTCTTTGGGTCTAAAAACCTGAAAGCCATTGCGGTAAGAGGAGATCGGGACATAAATGTTGCCCAACCTAAACGTGTATTAGAATATACCCGGGATACTTTTGAAGAAATGAAAAAGCATCCGGCTTTAGGAAAAAACATTCCTATATATGGTAGTACAGGCTCTGTGGATGGTAATAATTCCTTAGGAATTTTAGGTACAAGAAACTGGCAGAAAGAATTTTGGAAAGATGCATCAAATATTAGTGGAAATAGCCTAGTTGAAAACAATCTGCGCATTGGACATAAATCATGTGCAAGTTGTATGGCGCGTTCGGCTATATTTTTTCAAGCAAAAAGTGGGGAATATAAAGGTATAACTAGTCGAGGACCTGAATACGAGACTTTATACTCTTATGGGTCAGTTTTAGAAAATGATAATCCTGATTCTATAATTGCAGCTGATAGGTTATCTGACGAATTGGGTATTGATACTATGAGTACCGGAGTGGTAATAGCCTGGGTAATGGAATGTTTTGAAAAAGGTATACTTACTACAAAGGAAACAGATGGCTTAGAAATAATTTTTGGGAAACATGAAGTTTTACTAGATATGATAAAAAAAATTGCTTACCGTGAGGGAATTGGTGATCTTCTAGCGGAAGGTACAAAAATAGCAAGTCAAAAAGTTGGAAAAGGTAGTGAGGAGTTTGCTATTCACGTTAAGGGTTTAGAATTAGCAGGTCACACAGCACGTGGATTGAAAGGAATGGGCTTGGGTTATGCTGTTGCTACTAGAGGTGGCAATCACCAAGATATTCGGCCAGGAGCCGAAAGATCGGGAAAACTGGATAGACAGATTATAGATGGCAAGCCAGAGCATGTTCTGAAAAATCAGAGAATGTGTACAATTGGTGATAGTCTTATCCTTTGCCGGCGGCATTCCGAACCTGTTTTCGGACAATATTTATCTGAAAAATATGTAGAAGTAATTAATATGTTAACTGGGTTTGATCTTGATATGGGAGAATTAAATACGATTGCAGACAGGATATATACATTGGAGCGAATGTTTAACTGTCGAGAAGGTATCACCCGTAAAGATGATATTTTACCACCAAGATTTATGAAAGAACCTATACCTGATGGCCCAAGTAAAGGTATGTATATGAAAGAAGATGAACTTAATATTATGTTAGATGAGTTTTATAGTTTAAGAGGTTGGGATATCGAAACGGGTATTCCAAAAGGAGAGGAAATAAAGAGATTAGGTCTAGAAAACTAATAAAGTGCAAGTTCATATTTCGCTTGATGGAGGAATCTTAATGACAGGTAAACTGATTAAAGTAGAACCTTTGTATTTGCAAGCCTATTATCAATTAAAAGACGATATTACAAAAGGTGATCTTAAACCAGGGGAAAGACTTACTGATCAACAATTAGCAGAGTGGTTGGGAATTAGTAGGACTCCAGTCAGGGAAGCAGCTCGAATATTATGTAGTGAAGGATTACTAAAAAGTGAAAATGGAATTGTAACAGTGTATAAGCCTTCATTAGAGGACATATGTCAAGTCTATTTTATTCGTGCTTCTGCTGAAAGTCTTGCAGCTTCATTTGTAGCAATAAAAGACAATAAAAATGAAATAGTAAGTAAAATTGAAAAAATTATTGATAAAAGTGTTAAAGCATCTAAAGAAAATGAAGTTCGAATCATACAAGAGCTTAATAGAGAATTTCATACCTCTTTAATTAATTTTTCAGGATTAGATATTTTAAAGCAAATTTATGAGCCATTAGATGTTAAAATGAAAATTTTCAGGTCATTTTCACTTAAAAAAGATTATAATAGGACAATTTCTATTAAAGAACATAGTGAGTTGCTAGAATATATCATTAAAGGAGATGTATTATCTTGTAAATTAGTTTTAGAAAGACACATTTTAACTGCTGGGAAAAGAGCAATGCAAGAATATGCTAAATTGGAAGGTTTAGATAATAGTGACTTTATAGTCCAAACAGATAAATATATTGAAGCTATTTTAAGGGTTTAATTTCTATAACTATATAAATCGCTGGGAGGTACAGGTATGTATTTGCTGGCGTTCTTTCTCAAGTAATTAACAAGTTATAGAAAATGTTGAATCTACCTCTTATGTATCTTATCTAATGGTCAGATAGATTTAGGGAGTATTACCTAATGTAGCCATATTTAGAGTAGTGCATTGGCAAGATGTAAACATGAGGGAAGAAGTTAATACTTATTATTATAAAAAAATTTGTTTCTAGAATAATTTAATTATACTCAGATCAGGATCTTAGTTAAATTAAAACTCCATACCCCCTTTTTAAGGTCATTGCTTTTCTAAGCAATGACCTTTTTTAAATGAATACTTATAATACTTCATTTTAAGGTTTTATAAGGACTAACCAGATAGGTCCATCTCAATATATTTAATTCTAAATTGATGCAATAAGTGGAGTAAGAGTGGAGAAGGTAGGAAAATTCGCCAACCAGATTATGTTTATACTTTTATATAAACATTAATAAATCTGCTAAAAAAGAAGGATATTTGCCGATATTTGTAAAATTATAAGTAGTATTACATTTTACAAATATCGGAGGAAAACATGCTTGCAAATGTAAAAAGCTCTACTCTTATGGGCTTATCAGTTTTTGAGATTGAAATTGAAGTTGATGCAGCAGGCGGGTTGCCGGCATGGGAGAAGGTAGGAAAGTTCGCCAACCAGATTATGTGCATTACTTCTATATACAGAATAAGAAGCAGGATGGTTGTTTAAAAGAATATGGTTTTGTTATTTCAGAAGTCCAAAATGAATATTTACAACACCTAAAACAAAAGCAAGGTTCTAGTGAAGCAGAAATAATTCGTAAGATAACTGATTTAGTTTTTGATAACAAGGTAGTAAAGCAAATAGAAAATTTGAATATTGAAGATAATGTAGGTGATAAAAGAAAGAATGTTAAGTTTTCTAAAAAACAGTTAGCGCAGCTAGAGCAAATAGCAAATGACCTAAATAAATACAAGTCCTCTTTAAAATTCAGTAAAGCTGAAGTTATAAGGAGGCTAATAACTTCAGCTTTCATAAATAAGAATAATATATAATTAAGGAGCAAAATAGAGTTCAATAACTTTGTCTTTTTAGTACAAAATACAATAATTTGACCTGAAACATTTCTTCTGTCCTTATTTGCTATACCAAAAAACATATGTAAATGCTATCAAAAATTTAGTAGATGCTGGCAAAAAAATAGGCAAACTTAACCAACATTAAGGTGGCTAAAACGGTCTAATCTTTTTGAAGCAAGTCTTCTCTACCGCACCAAAACAACGATAAGGGGTATTCAAGATGTAGTATGTATCTAGATGCCTCTTGTTTTTTATACGCTAGATTTTTTTTACTTACTTTAGAACGAAACCTTTAAATTGCTACAGGGGTTTATCAAGGGAAGCCGATATCTAATCTAGTAGATATCGGCTTCCCTTGTAAGATTAAATTAGGGATTCTTTAATTCTCTGTTTACTATATCGGTATATGTCTCTAGCCCTGTAATCTTAGCTGCTATTTCTGTTAAAGGGAATATATCACTCCTATCAATATACTTTAGAGCGAACTTACGGTTGAGAGCCATGAATTGTTGTAGTCCTGCAGAAATCCTATTTATAAATGAATATACCCCTATTGCCCCAGGGGAAATATCTTTTGCATCACTACCATATAAACCTTTAAGCTCCCTAATATCAGCAAATATTTCTTCTAAAGTAGAGCCGAATCTCTGGTACTCTTTAGGTACTGTTCCTTTATTTATTAATTCTCCTATTTGCTTGCCAACTAATGCTGCTGCCATAGCAGCCCTACCTATTCCTATGAGATTTACATATGGAGCACCCAATGCTAATCCCTTAAATACTTGATCTTCCATAGCAAACCCACCAGCTATTGCAACTTGAGGCATAGAATAATTTTTCTTTTTAAACTTTTTTAATATATCGTACAGCATACTTTCCATATAAACTGTAGGAATACCCCATTCATTCATCATTTTAGTTGGACTATTTCCAGACCCTCCTCCAGCACCATCAAATGTAACTAAATCCACACCAGCTTTTGACGCAATTTTAAGAATCTTAACCAGATCTTTCGGATCAAAAGGCCCAGTTTTGAAGCAGATATGTTCAGCCCCTAACTCTCGTAGCTCAGCGACTCGTTTAATCAATATGTCCTCATTCCACATTGGTAATTTACCTATTTTTTCAAATATTTGACCTATACCATTTTTGTAGTTTTCAGCTACAACTGGGTCAGAGGGATCAGGATAAATTAAATAACCCATTTCTTGAAACTTTAGTGCGTCTTCAATATTTTTTACTCTTCCCATCCCCTGAATTCCTTTAGCCGCTTGCCCAAATTTAAGCTCTACCGATTTTACTTCCAATTTAGTGATAGCATAATCTAATACTCCCAGGTTTTCATCATCATAATTAGCCTGAATAATAATATCCCCGTACCCATTATAATACTCTTTAAATGAAGCTAACATTTCTGCAATAAGAGGTGAGTTACTAACTTTACCATTTTCTAAAACTAAACCCTTATCTTTTACTACTACATCTTCACCAATTACCACTAATACACCTGCTAAAGCTGCTCCAGCATAGTAATCCTTCCAGTTTAATTTAGCCATAGCCGGCAGAAGGATAGGTGCTTTCAGATTGATTTTATTGTTTATACCAAAGGATGTATTGATACTTACTTTAGGGAAAGTTGTCATATTAGCATCTTCAGAGCATCCTAATGCGCCAAATACCCTCCCATTGATGTTAAAATGAGAAAAATCCAATGGGTACTCTTTCTCAGAAGCAAATTGGTTTATATCTATTGCATAAGGATAAATTGCTTCTGATCCACGGATAGCAGATAGGCCTATTTCACAAAGGCCTGTACAATTAGCTGTACATACTGCACACATACCTGAAAAATCAGATATATGTTCCGGAGTTCTCATTCTAGTATTGGTTATGGAACTCCCTAATGATGGACTATAAGACATAATATCACCCCCGCATAATAATTAAAAACAGATATCCCCATTTTTATTAAAGACCAGTATCTCTTATAGTTATGGTCATATGCCCCATTCAACTTTATTATATACTGTTTTGAACATATATCAATAATTATTGCTTAAACCAAAGAAAGCAAGAAAGAATGGGGTAGAAAGAATGCCAATGGAGCTAGTGATATTTATGGAGGCTCTGCCCCGGAACCCCGAAGTTTAAAATTTTGATTATGCTAATATCATTTTAAACCCGCCATATTTTTTCCATAGGATTTTGTACTGTAGAATTCTCCAAGAGCTATGTAGGAAACTGCTAGTGTTGTGGCATATTCAACAATGCCTGCACAATACTCTGATCTTTCCTTTGTATTGAAATCATAGTTTTTACACAACTCCATACAGTCAACAGAGCCAAGCTCTTCTTGGAAATCCTGTACGAGGGAATTAAATATGCGGTATATTTTGCCATAAGTAAGTTGGGTTCTTTCATCCGGCGTCCCTGTGATAGGGTTTCTTCGGCCGTGAACTCCACTAACTGCCATGACGGCACCAGAAAGAGCACCACAGTTAAAGCCCGCTAGACCAATACCGCCTCCAAATCCTGTTGCCAGAGCAACTATGTCCCGTGGATAACTTATTAAACCGGCTGAAATTACTGCTGACAGTACAGCTTCTGAGCAGCTCATTCTCTCTTTAAAGTTTTTCACAGCGAGTTCTTTTGTATTTTGTTGAAGGGAGTCAATGTCCATTACTAATTCCTCCAAATATCTTAATATGTTCTATTATGTTGCAAGAATAATGCCAACGAGAAATAACTAGTTTAAATAATTAGAATTTTCAAAAAAAAATATTAAGATAAAAGGGTTTTTATTAAACAGAGAGAATTCCTTTTATATTTAAAATTCTAAGAGGTGAATTCCATTGATATTGTATAGGGAAATTGCAAAGCCTTTTCAAGGGCTAATTAAATTGAATAATACTATTATGGATGCTATCTCACTGTTCTCGAAAAGTGAACTTAATTACTGTCCCGTAGTAAGTAATAATGCTAAAAAGGTAGAAGGAGTTCTGGTTTTAGAAGATATGTTAGCTGCGATAGCATCTTCAGATATAAAATTTGACAGTCTCATTTTACCTTTTATTCACAAAGATTTTACTTTTGTAACAGGCAAAAGCCTAGTTGAGACAGGAAATGAGAAGAGATATATCATTATTGAAAACGACGGTTATCTTAGCGGTATAAACAGAAACAGTATCGGCCTTTTAGGTCACGTACTGACTGAACAAAATATTATTTTAGATTCAATTCATAACGGTATAATCGCAATAGATGATGAGGGTTATATAACAATCTTTAATGAGGCATCTGCAAAAATAAGCGGAATTAAGAAAAGTGATGCTGTTGGTAAGTTAGTATATGATATAATTCCGACCTCCCAATTGTTAGTAGTAAGCAGAACCGGTGAGAGTGTAACAGGAGAAAAACAGCTAATAAATGGTAATATTATTGTTACGAATAGAACCTCAATAGTAAAAGACGGAAAAGTAATGGGTGCAATTGGAGTATTCCAGAATATTAACGACTTGGAAAGAGTATCAAAAAAACTGGACGAGGAAATAGCATTAAATCAAGAATTAGAGTTTATTATGGATAATTCGTACGATTTAATTACGGTAATTGATCAAAATGGAATTGCTCTGCGTGCCAGCTCATCCCTGGAAAAGATGTTTGGAATAAAGATGGAGGAGTTCATTGGCAGAAATGTAAAAGACTTAGAAAAAACTAGTGTTTTATCAAAATCAGTGACAAACCTGGTTTTGCAGACAAAAAAAAGACAGACACTAATTCAGGATACGAAAGGCGGAAGACGGCTTTTTGTAACCGGTGTACCTATTTTTGATAATGATGGGAACTTATACAGGATAATAAACTTCTCTCATGATATTACCGAATTAAGCAGGTTGAAACTTCAACTGGAAGAAACGGAAGAACTTCTAAAAAAATACCAAAAAGAATTAGGTGAATTGCGGAGGGAAAAGGCGGAGGAAAGAATAATTGCCAGAAGTTCAAAGATGGCAAAGGTTGTAGACCTGGCATCTAGGGTGGCAATGGTAGATACTACAGTATTAATAACCGGCGAATCCGGTTCTGGAAAAGAAGTGGTTGCCAGGTTTATTCAAGATTCTTCAGCACGAAAAGATAATTCTTTTATAAAAATAAATTGTGGAGCTATTCCAGAAAACTTACTGGAGTCTGAACTTTTTGGATATGTTAGGGGAGCATTTACTGGGGCTTCAAAAGAAGGGAAAGTTGGTTTAGTATTGCAGGCTAATAAAGGGACGTTGTTTTTGGATGAGATAGGGGATCTTCCCTTAGCACTTCAGGTAAAGGTATTGCAATTAATACAGGAAAAAAAGTTTTATCCTGTTGGGGGTATAAAACCAATTGAAGTGGATATAAGAATTATTGCAGCTACTCACAGAAATTTAATAAAAATGGTAAATAAGGGCGAGTTTAGAGAAGATTTATATTATCGCTTAAATGTTATTCCGATTATTGTACCTCCACTAAGAGAGCGGAAGGATGAGATACCAATCCTGGTAAATTACTATTTGTCAAAGTTTGGTGAAAAATATTTGTTAAGAAAACATTTTAGTTCTGAAGCAATTGAAAGGTTAATCCAATATTCTTGGCCGGGGAATGTAAGACAGTTGGAAAATATGATAGAGAGACTGGTAGTAACAATAGAAGGTGAAACCATAAACCTTAACCAGCTGCCAGGAGAACTTCAGGAGGAAGTGGAAACTGCCAGGGATATTTTACAGATAAATAATATTTTACCTTTGGACTTAGCTGTTGAAAGGTTGGAAAAGGACCTAATAATGATGGCATATCAAAAGTATTCAAATATAAATAAAGTGGCGGAAGTATTAGGTGTTCATAGGACGACAATACTTAGGAAAGCAAATAAATACTTTAGCACTAAACCTGATGTATATTAATTGTAGTATAAGAGATAAGTTTTTTAGAAGTTCCCCAATAAAGGGAACTTTTCTCTTGTTATGATTTAATCCATTTAAAATGGCTACGGAATGGAGGAAAACTACAATATAAAGATTAGTGCAATAATGCAAAATTGTGTGCAGAAATGCACTAAAATAAATGGCTAAATAGAAGTATATCAATATTTTGCCTACATTATTAGCAGGTATGATTTTTGCAAGTTAATATATTGTAGAATTCTATAGGAGGAGGATAGGAAGTATTGTTAAGGAAAATGAATTTTAATAATATATCAAGGGACTTAGACAAGACTTACCTATTTGAATTTTCTGAATTTAATGGTTGTTTAATAAGCTTTTGCCGCATTAACAGTGACTCCTGTTGGTTTGCCAGTGAACAGTCTGATAGATTTGTCCTACTTCTTAGAGGTAACCTAGTTATTATTATGGAGAATGATGTAATACAACTGGAAGAAAATGAAGGTGTATTTATTCCTAAAGGAATATTGTATAAGCCAGAAACAACTGATACTGCGTCAATTTTAATTATAGAATCTAAACCAGTTTGGAAGGAGTAACATGTCTTTCTAAGGAAAAGGAGGTAAAAATAAATAATCAAAATCTCGAAAGACGTAAATTAATGAGAATAGAAAGAAAGATTATCTGTAAAGTGGCGGCTAGTCCCATGAATTAGAGCAATATAAAAACGCAAATGCATCCTTACTAAAAGGTATAAGATCAATAAATAAATGAAGGATAATACTTTTTAAAAATAAGAAAAAGGGTGAATTATTAATGGAGATTAACATATCCCGAGTAAAAAGAGATATTGAAAAAATTGCTGAATTCAATGCAACACCAGGACAAGGTTGTACTAGATTTTCATACAGCCCAGAAGATTCAAAGGCAAGAAATTACCTCATTGAGGAGATAAACAGACTAGGACTTACTACTAGCATTGACGGGGTAGGAAATATTCGTGCTCGATTGGAAGGCAGTATGAAGGATGCACCTGCAGTTCTAATTGGTTCCCATATTGATACAGTGCTTCACGGAGGTATTTTTGACGGTGTTTTGGGAGTAGTAGGATCCCTTGAGGTAATTAGAGTTTTCAAAGAAAACAATATAAAAAATGATATTCCTATAGAACTGATTATTTTTGTAGAAGAAGAGGGGTCAAATTTTGGATCAACTATGGCAGGAAGTAAAGTATTGACAGGAAAATACGGGATTGATGAAATTAAGAGTATCAAAAACAGTATGGGCTTATCCATGTATGAAGTTGCAAAAGAAGTTGGTTTTGATCCTGATAGTTCGCAGAAATACTTAATAAAAACCGGGGATATTATGGCTATGATTGAGCTTCATATCGAACAAAGTGTTGTGTTAGAAAGTGAAAAAAAACCAATAGGAATAGTTGAAGCAATTGCTGGTATTAAATGGTTTGAAATTGAAATTAGAGGAGTACCAAATCATGCAGGTGCTACCCCTATGGTTATGAGGAATGATGCTCTGGTAGGAGCATCAGAGGTTATTACTACCATTAATAGTAAAACTAGAACGGCTTATCCGTCAACAGTTGCTACTGTTGGTAAAATTATTTGTCATCCAAATGTCCCTAATGTCATTCCCGGAAAAATAAATTTTACTCTTGATGTTAGAGATACAAACCCGGAAGGGATAAGAATTATACTCAATGAGGTTGAGAAAAAGCTTAATGAAATCTCAAAGAAATTCAACTTAAGTACATCTATGAAATTATTAGGCGAATCGAATCCTATTATTTTATCAAACGAGTTAGTAAATTTAATTGAAGAAACTGCAATAGAAAAAGGACTTCCTTATAAAAAAATGAACAGCGGTGCTGGGCATGATGCCTGTTTATTTGGCGGTATTACCAATGTCGGAATGATATTCGTGCCCAGTATTGGGGGCAGGAGTCATGTCCCTGAAGAATTAACAAGTTATGAAGATATTAAGGCTGGTTGTGAACTATTGCTTAATGTGGTATATAAACTTACTTCCAGCTTAACCAAAAAAACTTAGAGGAGGTGAAATTTTTTTTATTTTAATAAATTTAAAGGAGGAAAAGCATGAGTTTATTGATTAAAAATGGAATTATTGTGACTTCTTTGGATGAGTATAAAGCTGATATTCTGGTTGAAGGAGAAAAAATTATTGCAATTGGAGAAGGATTGGACGGGAGGGCCAGGGAGATTGTGGATGCCGCGGGGATGTATGTACTTCCTGGTGGAATAGATCAACATACCCATTTTGCACTGCCTTTCGGAGGTACATATACAAGGGGATTTGAAACTACCAATGCTGCAATTGTAGGTGGTACAACCACAATAGTAGATTTTGTTCCTCAGCCTAAAGGGATGAGCCTAAGAGAATCAGTTGCGAAGCATATTGAGGAACAGGCTAAAGGTAAGGCTATGGTCGACTACAGTTTCCACGGGATGGTAATGGATGTGACTAATGAACTTTTTGAGGAGATACCTAAGCTTCCTGAGATTGGCATACCAACTTTAAAGATGTTCATGGCGTATAAAGGCACACCTTTTATGTGTGATGATGGTGTAATTTTTAGAGGTCTTCAGGCAGCAAAAAAAGCAGGAGTTACCATGATGGTTCATGCAGAAAATGGTGATATAATTGATGTTTTACAAAAACAATGTGTAGAAGCTGGTCAATTGGAGCCTAAATATCATGCAGTTTCCAGGCCTCCTATTGTGGAAACAGAATGTACATCCCGTGCCATTACCTTAGCTGAAGCGGCCGGAGCACCTTTATTTGTGGTTCATGTAAGCTGCATAGGGGCAATGGAGGCAATTCGTGATGCATTTGCCAAGGGCCTTCCCATCTATGGTGAAACATGTCCTCATTATATGGTTTTGACAGTTGATAACCTTGCAAAGCCAGATTTTGAAGGGGCTAAATATGTATGCTCCCCTGCATTACGAACTCCTGAACATCTTGAAGCTATGTGGCAGGCTGTACAAAAGGGTTGGTTGCAAGTTGTTGGATCTGACCATTGTGGATTTAACTGGAAAGAGCAAAAGCATATAGGGTACTATGATTTTACGAAAATACCCAATGGAGCGCCAGGAGTTGAGAACCGCCTAGCCATTCTCTGGACATATGGCGTAGAAAAAGGAAGAATTACCCGTCAAAGGCTAGTTGATGTTTTTGCAACAGCTCCTGCAAAATTTAATGGGATATTCCCAAGAAAGGGGCATATTGGAGTTGGTGCGGATGCTGACTTTGTATTGTTTGACCCAGCTTGGAAAGGGAGAATTGCAGTTGAAAACAGCTTACAGGGAGTTGACTTCTCTTCTTATGAAGGCATGGAACAAATAGGGCGTGCTGATAAGGTCTTTTTAAGGGGTAAACTTGTGGCTGAAAAAGGAATATTTTTAGGAGAATTAGGACAGGGGTCTTTTATTAAGGGTGAACCTTATGGAACTGCCTATTCCGGATTATAAAATAAGACAAATAATTATTTTCCCGGCCTGTAAAAAGCTAGGAAAAACAAGAAAAAGGAGGAAAATAAATGGAAGAAAAGTTAACTGTACAAGCGGTTGTAGAAGAAAAGGGTTTTGGTGAGGAAAGTTTACTTCCCCAAGAAAATAGGATAATGGGTAATTTATCATATTTGTTTGCCTGGATTGGTGGTTGTGTTTTTATTGGATACTTTATGCTGGGTGCGAGTTTAGTCCCCCCCGTAGGAAAGCTTAATCTCCTCCAAGCCTTTGTATGTATGATTGTTTCAATGACTATTGTATCTTTCTGTTTTACCTTAAATGGTCAAGCGGGTCATAAATATGGTATCCCTTTTATCATACAGGCAAGGTCGGCCTTTGGAATTCAAGGTTCAAAATTACCCGGAGTAATAAGGGCTGTTCCAGCGATATTTTGGTATGGTGTGCAGACCTGGGTTGGCGGATTGGCACTAAATGCTATTTCTGTCGAATTGTTTAGTTTTGATAGCCCTATGTTCTGGTTTGTTACATTCCAACTATTCCAGATCCTACTGTCAATACTTGGGTTTAAAGGAATCAAATGGTTAGAAAATATTGGTGCTGTTATAATTATGATTTCGTTATGCTGGATGCTTTATATAATTTATGCAGCCTATGGATCACAAGTACAGGAAAAGATAATCAACATACCAGGAACCTGGGGATTGGCTTTCTGGGGAGGTACTACAGCATTTATCGGAATTTATACTACATTAATGTTAAATATCAGTGACTATACAAGGGAATTTAATAAATCCAGCACCACTAAACTAATGTTTATCCTTCACATAGTAGGAACTCTTCCTACTACCTTATTTATGGCTGTAATTGGGCTACTTGCAGCGGGGGTCACTGGTCAATGGGATCCTATTCACTTATTTGTTGAACTACTTCCTAATAAGCTTGTTCTTGTCGCTGCCCTCTTTTTCGTTGTACTCGCACAAATTACAACTAATATTATGTTAAACGTTGTCCCTCCAACGTATGTTATGATGGATTTATTTGGGATAGATTGGAAAAAAGGATCGGTTATCACTGGCTTACTTGCATTTTTAACATTCCCATGGAAAATTGCAACAGCAGGGGGGTTTTTCTTATTTATTCAAATATACTCTGTTTTTCTAGGCCCAATTTTTGCAGTGTTGGTTGTCGACTATTATTTCTTTAGAAAACAACAGCTAGACCTTAATGTTTTGTATGATGTAAATGGACCATATAAATCGGTCAACTGGGCAGGCATTATTGCCATAGTTATTGGTGCTATTTTTGGTGCAATTGAGGTTCAACTTTCCTGGTACATTAGCTTAATTCCCGCTGGACTATCTTATTACCTAATGATGAAATATGGTATTGCAAAGAATTATTTACCTCAATATTCAGAAAAAATAAGTGCTTGATATATAAAATTCTCTCAAAATCCAGGGAGTTTCCAGTTTATTGTAAATGGTAGGGATAACATACGGGATTAAGAGAGGGTCTGGTCTTGGAAATACCAATGAATTGAATTTTAGAAAATGTAATAAGGGAAAATAATACTTCAGATTGTAGAAAAAACCCCGTTTATTTTAAACGCTTATTTTGGAGCTAATAAAAAAGTTACTATTTTTAGTATTATTCGAAAATATAGTAACAAAAAAAGGTCGCAAACCTTCCTAGCTTACCTTAGCTAGATGATTTGCGATCTTTTTCATATTCTGACATGCCGTCATTGTCGCCTATTTTTGGATATTTTATCTTCCAAAATTTAACCTACGATAGCGAAGTCCATGCGGTTCCATGCCATCTGCAAAACTTCGCTCATATTTTCTTTCTTATTTTATCCCAAATACGTCTAGTGATAACTCTTTGATTATTATTAGAGACTTTTGTATACTTATTGGGGGGCAGACCAGTTCTTATCTTGCATGGAAATTTAGTGACTTTGGAATAATGTTTATTATAGACTCAGTTCTAATAAAATCTATTTAACGCGTATGCATTACCTGTATATTATCACGTAATTTATTAATATTCTTAAAAAAGAAGGATATTTGCCGATATCTGTAAAATTGTAATATATTATATTACAATTTTTTTATCGGAGGATATCATGCTTGCAAATGTAAAAAGCTCTACTCTTATGGGCTTATCAGTTTTTGAGATTGAAATTGAAGTTGATGCAGCAGGCGGGCTTCCGGCTTGGGATATAGTAGGACTTCCGGATACCGCAGTTAAAGAAAGCAAGGAAAGGGTTAGAACCGCTATAAGGAATTCAGGTTTTGACTTTCCACCTAGGAGGATTGTCGTAAATTTGGCTCCGGCTCATCTCAAAAAAGAAGGCCCCAGCTTTGATTTACCAATTGCACTTGCTATTTTAGCTGCGACAAATCAGTTAGAAATTGAAAAATTAAATAACATTATGGCTGTAGGAGAATTAGGTTTAGACGGCAGGCTGCGCAAGGTAAATGGAGTTTTACCTATTTCTTTGCATCTGGCTAAAAGTGAATATAACCTAATTGTACCTATGGAAAATGGTCTCGAAGGTGCATTAGGGGGTACCCCCACCTATTGCTTTGAGTATTTAAAGGATGTAGTTGATTTTCTTATTTACCCTAAGCAAACTAAGCCTGTTCAAGCACCAAAGTTAGAGGATTTATTTCAGCAGGAGACCTTTCTAGATTATGATTTTAGAGATGTTAAAGGTCAGGCAGAGGCCAAGAGAGCTTTAGAAATTTCAGCTGCTGGTAATCACAATGTTCTAATGGTAGGTTCACCAGGTTCCGGAAAAACTCTACTGGCTCGATGTCTTCCTGGTATTATGCCAACATTAACCTTTAAGGAATGCCTAGATATAACAAAAATATACAGTATTTCTGGTTTATTGCCCTCTCAACAGCCGGTAATTAATCAGCGACCTTTCCGAGCACCTCATCACAGTGCTTCCCAGGCAAGCATTATTGGAGGTGGAAGGATACCTACTCCAGGTGAGATAAGCCTTAGTTATCATGGGGTTTTATTTATGGATGAATTTCCTGAGTTCCCTAAGGATATCCTAGAAGCATTACGACAGCCTTTAGAAGAAGGTAAGGTTACTGTTTCGCGTGTTGCAGCCCAACTAACATATCCTGCTAAATTTCTTTTGGTTTCAGCAATGAACCCCTGTCCATGTGGGTATTATGGTGATACAATTAAAGAATGCACATGCACTCCACATATGGCTCAGAAATATCGAAATAAGGTCTCGGGACCCCTTTTAGATAGAATAGATTTGCACCTAGAGATTCCAAGACTCGAATTTCAGGAATTACAGTCAGAAGTCTTAGAGGAAGAAAGTGCTACAATTCGCCTAAGGGTAGAAAGAGCTAGGCAAATTCAACTGGAAAGATTTAATAATACAAGTATTTTTACCAATTCTGAGATGAAGACACAGGACGTTAGAAAGTTCTGTTCTTTAAAGAATGAAAGCAAAAACCTTTTAAAACAAGCATTTGATAAATTGGGACTTACTGCACGAGCACATGATCGGATTATAAAAGTTGCCCGAACAATTGCAGATTTGGAGGGAAAAGAACAAATTGATATCCAACACATAGCTGAGGCTATTCAGTATAGGTCTTTAGACAGGAAGATTTGGGATTAGGGAGTATTTTCTTACAAAGAAGCCTTTTTTTACATAAAGGCTTCTTTGTTATTATGTAGAATTATAAAGGGTAGTATTTTTAGAGATAAAAATCAGTCAAAAAGGAGCGGAAAGCTGTGTTAATTAAGCTGATATATGAGGATGAACAGCTTGAGGCAATTAAAGAGCAAATCAAGCAGTTGGAAACTAATCAGTTATATTTTTTAGAGGAGTTTATTAGAAAAGAAAAAAAGAACAGAAAACAAAGGGTTTTTGAGGAATGGAAGGAAATTTTAGAAGCTACTATCGAAGGGGAAAATCAAGCAGAATCTAACGAATAGTTGCTATACATAAATGCCACATACATAATTGGAGATATTTGACTACAAGACCGCCTTATTCTATAATAGATAGAAAATTAGGTCGTTAAGATCTAAAATAGGAGGGATTATTTATGAAGGTTAGATTCCATGGTCATGCCTGCTTTTCCATTGAAGGTGAGGGAAGCAAGGTCATTTTTGATCCATTTCTAACTGGAAACCCACTGGCTAAAGTCAAAAAAGAGCAAATAGATGTAGATGCAATACTACTTACTCATGGTCACAGTGACCACTTAGGTGATGCATTATCAATCGCAAAACGCACGGGGGCCTTAATTATTGCCCCTTTTGAATTGGCGATGTATTGCCAATTTAAAGGTGCCCAAGTTCACCCTATGCATATAGGAGGTTCTTATCAATTTGACTTTGGAAAAGTTAAACTTACTCCAGCATGGCACGGTTCAGCAGTTATTGAAGATGGTAATATACAATACACTGGTAGCCCTTGTGGATTTGTTGTAACAATAGAAAATAAAAATGTTTATCATGCAGGCGATACAGGCCTCTTTGGTGACATGGAATTAATTGGTAGATTAAACAAGCTTGATATTGCTTTACTTCCGATAGGTGATAATTTTGTTATGGGAATTGATGATGCCATTGAGGCAGCAAAAATGCTAAAATCTAAAATAGTAGTTCCAATGCATTACAATACATTTGATCTTATAAAACAGGACGCTGATGTATTTAGAGTAAAATTATCCGAGGCAGGAATAAACTGTGAGGTATTAGAAATTGAAGAAGAAATAATACTTTAAAAACACAAACATTGTTTGTGTTTTTTTAGATAATATAATAATATTAAAACATAAAGATTAATAATAAATAAGATAACTTTATTATTAATCTATGAATAGTCGATATTTGAAAAAGAAGAGGAGGTTTTTTTATGGTTTACCGGTGTAGTAAATGTAAAAAAGAACTCCAAAATTTTGCGGAAAAATACGTTAGTTATGGTGTAGTAGAGCGGAAAGAAGATTGTAAGGAATGTGACTTGGTAGATGCAAGCAATATATTTTTATGTATGGAATGTGGTGAAGAATACAAGGAACCTTAATAGGGTTTCTTTTTTTTTCTATACATTTGGCAATAATGAGGTTAGAATGTATTTTTAGAGGGAATTTATATTTATGTTAGTAAAAATTGCTAATCATGAAATAAAATTAAGTAATCTAGAAAAGGTTTTTTGGCCTGAAGAAAAGATTTCTAAAGGGGATTTAATAAAATACTATCTGGAGTTAAGTGAATATATTTTACCACATTTGCAGAATCGGCCCTTTGTAATGAAGCGATATCCTGATGGCATAAGGGGCAAAGCTTTCTACCAGAAACAAAGCCCCACTCATACCCCGGAATGGGTTAAAACAATAACCTTGGATGACCGGAAGATGATTTTATGTAATGATGTTGATACCTTGATTTGGTTAATAAATTTGGGATGTATTGAATTACATCACTGGCTTAGTAAACTTCCTAATTTAGATAAACCTGATATAATTGTTTTTGATTTAGATCCAGAACCGCCAGCACAATTTGCACACACCTTAGAAGTTGCATTATTAATTAAAGAGCTTCTAGATAGTGTGAATATAAAATGCTTTCCCAAAACATCAGGTTCGGAAGGACTACATATTTATCTCCCAATTCAAGCATGCTATTCCTTTCCTATAGTTCGGGAAACCTTAAAGAATTTGTGTAATAATTTGGTATGTACCTTCCCGGGGTTAGTTACAACAGAACTGAATAAATCTAAAAGGAAGGGAAAGGTATATTTAGATTATCTGCAAAATGGTTACGGTAAAACAATGGCCTCAGTATATAGTGTTCGGCCTGTCTCTAATGCTCTTGTTTCTATCCCATTAACCTGGTCTGAGGTTGAAAAAGGTGTAGATATACATAACTTTACTATTTTTAACGTTAAAAATAGATTGGATAAATATGGTGACATATTTTCTGCGGTTAATTTAACATTACAGGATTTTTCACCTTTGACAACATTATTTTCCAAAAAAGCAGGAAAAAAAGGATAAAAGCAAGAAAATGCAATAAAACATTAGGATGAGGTAGAAGATATGAAGGACATTGTCTTTTGGTCATTAGTACAAAGAATATGGGGGATAAAAGGTAATAAAATTCTTTCTAATTTAATGAGAGAATTAAGCGGTACTGATTTTTGGGATATTTCGCCAATTCAGTTGCAAAGGGATTTGACTCTAATTCCGCAACAAATGGCAAGCTTGTTTTTAACGGAAAGGAAAAGGGTAAATATTGAATATGAATATCTTAAGTTAAATAAACATAATGTAAAAATAATAGGTCTTTATGATAGTAATTATCCAAAACGTTTAAAAAATATTTTTGATCCCCCGCCTTTATTATATGTCAGGGGTAACTTTACAGAAACTAACCTTGCTATAGCTGTAGTAGGGGCTCGCAAAGCATCGGCTTATGGGAAAAAAACAGCACTGAAACTTACCGGGGATTTAAGCAAAAATGGTATTCAGATAATAAGTGGCCTAGCTCGGGGGATTGATGCCTGTAGTCATCAGGCGGCCTTAGAAGGTACCGGAGGTACTATTGCTGTTTTAGGTAGTGGGGTAGATATTGTTTATCCTCGTGAAAACCTGAGGTTATTTAATGAAATAATTATTTCTGAAAAAAGTGCAGTAATCTCCGAATTTCCTTTAGGTACTGAGCCTATGAAACATTATTTCCCAATGCGAAACAGAATAATAAGTGGGTTAGCAGATGGCATCTTGGTAATTGAAGCCCGCGAAAAAAGTGGATCTCTAATAACTGCTGAACTTGGACTAGAACAAGGGAAAGATGTTTTTGCTGTTCCAGGTCCTATTGATAGTGCTTTATATAAAGGCTCTCATCGTTTAATTAAAGATGGGGCAAAACTAATAGACGATGTGGAAGATATCTTTGAGGAATTTGGACAATTGTCTTTGTTTAAGGGAGAGCCAATTAATATCACTAATCTAGACTCCGCCGAAAAAATAATTTTAGCTGTTCTTACTTCTGAACCTAGTACTATAGAGCAGATTATTATTAATAGTAAGCTCCCCACTAAGGAAGTACTGAGATTATTAAGTCTTTTAGAGATAAAGGGATATATCAAGCAGGTTATAGGAAGAAAATATATTAGTCTAAACTGGGGTGATTGATTTGGGAAAAACTTTAGTAATTGTAGAATCCCCTGCTAAAGCAAAAACAATAGGTAAATTTTTAGGCAGCCATTATCAGGTGAAGGCATCTTTAGGGCATATTAGAGATCTACCCAAAAGTCAATTTGGTGTTGATGTAGATAATGACTTTGATGTTAAGTATATAACTATTAGGGGTAAAGGGGATATACTTCAGGAGCTAAAAAGTGCCGCAAATAAAGCCAATAAAATACTACTGGCACCTGACCCCGATCGTGAAGGAGAAGCTATAGCCTGGCATTTGATGAAGAGTTTAAAAATAACAGAAAATGAAAAATGCCGTATTGAGTTTAATGAAATAACTAAAGATGCAATTAAAGATGCTATTAAGCATCCTAGACAAATTGATATCTCTAGAGTAGAGTCTCAACAGGCCAGAAGAGTTTTAGATCGGCTGGTAGGGTATAATTTAAGTCCTTTATTGTGGCGAAAAGTAAAGAAAGGTCTCAGTGCAGGAAGGGTACAATCGGTTACTGTTAGATTAATTTGTGAAAGAGAAGAGGAAATAAAAGAATTTACTCCTGTAGAATACTGGTCCTTGCAGGGTAAATTTAGATTACCCAATAAGAAAATCATTGATGCAAAACTAGCAAAAAGAGACAACAAAAAAATTGAGATAAACTCAAAAACAGAAATGGATATAGTGCTAAATGACTTAAAAGAACAAAGCTATATTGTAAAAAGTGTCAAAAAACAAAAGAAAAACCGTAATCCGGCAGCACCTTTTACTACAAGCAGTTTACAGCAAGAAGCATATAGAAAGCTAAATTTTACTGTCAAAAAGACTATGCGGGTTGCTCAGCAGTTATATGAAGGCATTGATGTTGGTAAGGAAGGGACTGTAGGTTTGATTACCTATCTTAGAACTGATTCAACCCGTATTTCAGAAACTGCTCAAAAAGAAGCTCAAGATTATATCAATGATAAATATGGGTCCAAATATTTACCTGATAGCCCTCGAGTCTTCAAAAATAAAGGAAAAATACAAAATGCCCATGAAGCTATCAGGCCTACTTCGGCTGTACGTAACCCGGAACAAATGAAACCTTTTTTAAATAGAGATCAGTATAAATTATATAAATTGATTTGGGAACGGTTTTTAGCAAGCCAAATGGCTCAAGCTGTGATTGATCAAACAACAGTAATAATTGGTGCAGGTAATTATGAGTTTAGTGCTTCGGGTTCTGTGATTGTTTTCAAGGGCTTCATGGAAGTATATATTGAGGGAAAAGATGAGGAAGAAGAAAAAGAAGCACCATTGGCGGAAGTAAGTGAAGGAAATTCATTAAGCTTATTGGACTTTGAGTCTAAACAGCATTTTACCCAACCGCCGGCAAGATATACTGAAGCAACATTAGTTAAAACATTAGAAGAAAAAGGTATTGGTAGACCAAGTACATATGCACCTACTATTGACACTATATTAGGGCGAGGCTATGTTGTTAGAGAAGATAAACAGTTTTTTCCAACAGAATTAGGTTCTGTGGTTATTGAACTCTTAATAGAATACTTCCCTGATGTTGTGGGTGTAGAATTTACAGCGGGAATGGAAAATAGGTTAGATGAAATAGAGGAAGGACAAATTTTTTGGAAAGAAATCTTAAGAGATTTCTATCAAGATTTTGCAAAAGAACTACAGCATGCTGAAGAGGAAATAGGTAAGGTTGAGGTTCAAGATGAAGTTTCTGATGAAATTTGTGAAAAATGCGGCAGAAATTTTGTGATAAAATTTGGTCGGTTTGGTAAGTTTCTTGCCTGTCCTGGCTTTCCAGAGTGTCGCAATACTAAGCCATTATTAGAGGGAATTGGAGCAAAATGTCCTCGTTGCAAAGAAGGGCAGGTTGTTATTCGTAGAAGTAAAAAGGGCAGAACTTTTTATGGATGTGATCGTTATCCTGATTGTGATTTTGTCAGTTGGGATAAACCGCTAGACGAACAATGTCCTCAATGCGGAACTTATTTGGTTGAAAAGAATCGGAAAAAAGTATGTAGTAATAAAGAATGCAAATATGAAGTACTGAATAATAAGGAGGAATAATATTTGTGATTTCAAATGTTGCCGTAGTTGGAGCTGGTCTAGCAGGATGTGAAGCAGCTTGGCAAATTGCCTCACAAGGGATAGCTGTAAATTTATTGGAAATGCGCCCATTGAAAAAATCCCCTGCTCATAAAACAGATTTATTTGGTGAATTAGTTTGTAGCAATTCATTAAGAGGAGCAGGTTTAGAAAATGCTGTTGGTTTATTAAAAGAAGAGTTAAGAAAATGCAATTCCATATTTATGGAGTGTGCTGACCAGAACAAAATACCAGCGGGCGGTGCTTTAGCAGTAGATAGAGAGAACTTTGCTAGGTGTTTGACGGAAAAAATGCTTAATCATCCACTTATTACTGTTAAACGCCAAGAGGTCACTGAAATTGATCAAAACATGGTATATGTAATAGCCACGGGTCCCCTTACAGAGGGCCAAATGGCTGATAATATAATAAGACTGACAGGTGAAGAGTATTTATTCTTCTATGATGCTGCCGCCCCTATTGTTATTAGTGATTCTATTAACTATAAAAAAGTATTTTGGGCTTCTCGCTATGATAAAGGTGATGCTGACTATCTAAATTGTCCTATGACTAAAAGTGAATATGAAAATTTTTATTCCCAGTTGATAAATGCAGAATTGCATCCCCTAGAAAACTTTGAAAAACAGATATTCTTTGAAGGATGTATGCCCATTGAAGAAATGGCTAGCAGAGGAAAAGAAACACTGAGATTCGGCCCTTTAAAACCAGTTGGTTTAATTGATCCGGAAACTGACAAACAACCTTATGCAGTAGTTCAACTTCGCAAGGATAATAAAGATGGAACACTTTTAAATATGGTAGGTTTCCAAACTCGCCTAAAATGGGGTGAACAAAAAAGGGTCTTCTCCTTGATCCCAGGTTTAGAAAATACAGAATTTATTCGACATGGTGTCATGCACCGCAATACTTTTATTAAGTCACCTAAAGTATTAAAGGATTCCGGACAATTAAAAACAAGACCAAATATTTTCTTTGCGGGCCAAATAACCGGAGTTGAAGGGTATGTAGAATCTGCAGCCAGTGGTTTAGTCGCAGGAATTAATGTAACTCGCTATATTAAAAAGAAAGAATTAATTTCTTTTCCTGAAAACACTGCAATAGGCGGCTTAATGAATTATATTACCCATGCTGACGGCGTAAATTTCCAGCCAATGAATATAAATTTCGGTTTGTTACCTCCTTCAGAAATAAAAATCAGAGATAAAAGGGAAAAGAATAAGTACATATCTTTAAGGGCACTAAAAAGTCTGCAGGATTTTTTAGAGGAGAGAGGAATTTTTGAATAATCATTTTAACTTGTTCGATAATTATATTAACTATTTATCTATTGAAAAAGGTTATTCGACCCATACTTTAACAGCATATAGTAAAGATTTAAAACAGTTTTTTGAATTTTTTAAGGAACGCAAAGATTTTTTATATATCATTACTTATCTGGATATCAGACAATATCTTGCCTTTTTGCAGTCACGTGGAATTAATCGTTCTACCCAAGCTAGAAAACTTACAGCGATTAGATCCTTCTTTAAATATTTAAAGAGAAATAAACATATAACAAATAATCCTTCAGAAACAATAAGTTCTCCAAAAAAGATAAAAAAAATTCCGACCATTTTAACCGAAGGGGAAATTACTAAGCTTTTGGATCAATCATTTATTACTGAAGATCCTTTAACAATCCGAGACAAAGCTATATTTGAGTTATTATACAGTTCGGGGTTAAGGGTTTCGGAATTAGTTTCTTTAAAAATAGAAGATATTAATTCTAACTATCACTTAGTTAGAGTTATGGGCAAAGGAAATAAAGAAAGGATTGTTCCCTTTGGTAATAAGGCCTGGGAAGCAGTAGAAAAATACTTATCTAGCAGTCGGCACTTGCTTGAAAAAAAGGAGGAGGTTGTGGTTCTTTTTCTTAATCACCAAGGCAAAAAGCTCACTACTAGAGGAATACGATATATTATTGATAAATATGTAACTAAAGCAGCACTAAGTATCAAAATTAGTCCTCATGTCTTTCGCCATTCTTTTGCTACCCATCTTCTAGATAATGGTGCAGATTTGCGGGTAGTCCAAGAGCTTTTGGGGCATATAAACCTATCAACAACCCAGATTTATACCCATGTATCTAAAGCTCGAATCCAACAAATCTATAAAAAAGCCCACCCAAGGGCTTAGGGGGGATCATTATGTTTCGTGGTACTACAATTGTAGCTGTAAAAAAAGATAATTTTATTGCTGTTGCTGGTGATGGTCAAGTTACTTTTGGACAAAATACTATTATGAAGCATCATGCTAAAAAAGTACGAAAACTATACAATGGTAAGGTTGCAGCCGGATTTGCTGGTTCTGTAGCTGATGCTTTTACTCTTTTTGAAAAGTTTGAAGGTAAAATTGAAGAAAATCAGGGTAATTTAAAAAAAGCCGCTATTGAGCTAGCCAAGGAATGGCGCTCTGATCGGGTACTAAGAAAGTTAGAGGCAATGTTAATTGTTGCTGATAAAGAGACTTTACTTTTGCTCTCTGGAAATGGAGAAATTATTGAACCTGATGATGGTGTTGTCGCTATTGGTTCAGGAGGATCTTTCGCATTAGCAGCTGCACGAGCCTTAGTAGAAAACACTAACTTAACCGTAAGAGAAATAGCGTATAAATCATTAGAAATTGCCGCGGATATTTGTGTTTATACAAACAATAATATTACTATCGAAGAATTATAAGGGGGGTTATAAGTGGAAAATCTAACACCTCGGGAAATCGTAAACGAATTAGATAAATATATTATTGGGCAAAATAAAGCTAAAAAAAGCGTTGCTATTGCTTTAAGAAATAGGTACAGAAGAAGCAAACTATCCGATGAACTTCAGGAGGAAATAAGTCCGAAAAATATAATTATGATTGGCCCTACCGGGGTAGGGAAAACTGAGATTGCAAGACGGTTAGCTAAGTTAGTTAAAGCTCCTTTTATTAAAATTGAAGCAACTAAATTTACTGAAGTTGGTTATGTAGGACGGGATGTTGAATCGATGGTGAGAGATTTAGTAGAAGTTGCGGTCCGTATGGTTAACGAGGAAAAAACTGAAGAGGTTAAGATCAAAGCAGCACAACTAGCTGAAGAACGATTACTAGATATTCTCATACCATTGCCTCAGAAAAAGAACCGTGTGTATAATCCTTTAGAAGCGTTTTTTGGATCAGCTACTGATTCAAGTAAAGATCGAACTGAGCAAGATGCAAAAGAGGAAGAACAATTAATTAGGGAAAAGCGGAGCATAATTAAGGAAAAATTAAAACGCTCTGAATTAGAGGAAGAATATGTAGAGATTGAAGTTGAAGAAAATAATGCATCAATGGCAGATATGTTCTCTAACCTGGGGATGGAAGAAATGGGTATGAATTTTACTGAAATGTTTAATAACTTTTTACCCAAAAAGACGAAAAAACGCAGGGTGAAATTATCTCAGGCGAGAAAAATACTAGTTCAAGTAGAAGCACAAAAGCTAATTGATATAGAGGAAGTAAAACAAAAAGCTATAAAGAAAGCAGAAAATTCTGGGATAATTTTTTTAGATGAAATTGATAAAATTGCATCTAAGGGTAATAATTATGGTCCTGATGTATCTCGAGAAGGAGTGCAAAGGGATATCCTTCCCATAGTTGAAGGTAGTACAGTAACAACTAAATATGGTAATGTCAAGACTGATCATATCTTATTTGTTGCTGCTGGTGCCTTTCATTTGGTAAAACCTTCTGACTTGATACCTGAGTTACAAGGCCGATTTCCAATTCGCGTAGAGATGGAAAGTTTAACAAAAGAGGACTTAGGGCGGATATTAAAGGAGCCTCGAAATTCTCTTATTGGTCAATATATTAATTTATTAGGAACAGAAGGTGTTACTTTAGAGTTTACTGAAAATGCTATTGATGAAATTGCTGATATTGCGTATACTGTAAACGACCAGACAGAAAATATTGGAGCAAGAAGGCTACACACTGTACTGGAAAAACTGCTGGAAGATATTTTGTTTTCCGCTCCCGAATATGAGTCGGACAAAATAGTTATTGACAAAGACTTTGTAATAAATAAACTGAAGGATATAATTGTCAGTAAAGACTTAAGCAGATATATCTTATAATTTTGCAAGGAAAGGAGGAATAGATATGAAAACGCTCCTGGAAAAAACCCGTGCGGTAAATAAGTTGTTACAAAAAAGTGCAGGGCATCCAGTAGATTTTAAAGAAATTGCTGTAGTTTTAAGTAGTATGACAGAATGCAATGTTTATATTGTTGGCAGAAGAGGGAAAATTTTAGGGTATGCTTTTGTTGAAGGTTTTCAATGTGAAACAATAGAGGAAATTATTAGTGAAACAGAAAGATTTCCTGAAGATTACAATGAAAATTTACTACGAGCTAATCAAACTCAAGCCAATCTCAAATCCGATAAAAATAAATGTGTTTTTGAGGGACCTTTAGGCTGCGAATTTGGTGGAAAAATTTCCACTATAGTTCCTATTATGGGCGGTGGGGAAAGACAAGGTACCCTACTTTTAGCTAAATTTAACGATGAATTTGTAGAGTCAGATTTAATATTAGCTGAATATGGTGCAACTGTTGTTGGTATGGAAATTTTAAGAGCTAAAACAGAGAAAATCGAAGATGAAGCTAGAAAGAAAGCTGCTGTACAAATTGCTATTGGCACTTTGTCCTATTCTGAGTTAGAAGCTATTGAGCATATTTTCGCAGAATTAGAAGGTTCCGAAGGTCTTTTAGTAGCAAGCAAGATCGCTGATCGTGTAGGTATTACTAGATCCGTTATCGTTAATGCACTTAGAAAATTTGAAAGTGCAGGAGTAATTGAATCAAAATCCTTAGGCATGAAAGGCACATATATAAGGGTTTTGAATGAAAACTTATTAGACGAGTTAGAAAAACTAAAATAAAAGCAAGAATTTTGTAACCCCAGTAAAAAGCTGGGGTTTTTTTGTTATTTATTCCTGTCGAAAAAGGGTTTTTTTTAGTAATATAGAATAATAAATATAGAAGTACGGTAAAGTATGTCAATTTAGGAGGCTAATTGCTATGAGTGACGGATTTTGGCAAAACAAAACCATGGATATCTTAAGAACATCTCTAGATGCGGTTTCCTTAAGACATAAAACCATCTCAAATAATATTGCAAATATCAATACCCCCAATTATAAAAGGCAGTTAGTTAATTTTGAAGAAGAACTGGGGAAACATTTGCTTAACTCACAAAAAATCACGCCTTTAAGAAAAACTAACCCTCAACATATTACTTCCGAAAATCGGGATTACTCGGTGATAAAACCAGAGGTAAAGGAAGATAAAGCAATCCTTAGAACTGACGGAAATAATGTTGATATAGATTTAGAACTTTCTATCCTAGCGGAAAATACGGTTAAGTTTAATGTATTGTCCCAGACCATTAATGGAAAGTTTTCTCAATTAAAATCCGTCATTCGCGGGGGGAGGTAAGTGTAGATGTCTCTTTTTAGCACTTTTAAAGTTAGCGCTTCAGGATTATCGGCGGAAAGGCTAAGAATGGATGTTATAGCTGACAATATCTCTAATGCTGAAACAACAAGAACATCCACAGGAGGACCTTATAGACGGAAAATGGTTGTTTTTTCACCTTATAGGAGTTTTGAAAACACTTTAAAAAGAGAAAGTAATCTCCAACAGGGTGTTAAAGTAGATAAGATAGTAGAAGATAAGGCTCCTTTTAAATTAGTATATAATCCTGAACACCCTGATGCTATTCAGGAAGGTCAACAGAAAGGCTATGTAGCTATGCCTAATGTCGACATTGTAAAAGAAATGGTAGATATGATTAGCGCAACCCGAGCTTATGAAGCTAATGTTGCTGCCTTAAATTCCGCTAAATCTATGGCCTTTAAGGCTTTGGAAATTGGTAGAGGATAATATAAAAAATAGATCAGAGGTAATTTTTCTTTTGGAGGCGGGGGTTTTAATGGCGATTTGCTAGTATATCTAAATGGAGGAGATAAATGAAAATCTCATCAATTCAACCCATCAGGACTGAAACGATGCAAAGTTTAGAGGATAAAAAAATTTCTACAGGATTTAAAGATGTTTTAGAGCAGGCTCTTGCAGAAGTGAATAATCTTCAAAATAGTGCAGATTCTACAGCTATAGCTTTTGCTTCTGGTCATCCTAACATTGATATACATGATGTAATGATAGGAATGGAAAAAGCTCAATTAGCTTTACAATTAACTATTGAAGTGAGAAACAAACTTGTTGAAGCTTATCAGGAAATTATGCGGATGCAGCTCTAATAACATAGTCTGGGGTGGAATTTGTGACTTTTTTGCAACAACTGCTAGAACAATTAAAAAATATTTGGGTAAATCTCAATAAATCTCAACAGGTAGTTACCCTAGGGGTTAGTATCCTTGTTTTTAGTTTATTATTGTTTTCTGCTTTTTTTCTTGGTCGAACTGCTTACGAACCTCTTTATCCTGATTTGAATTTAAACGATTCAGCCATGATTGCTGCTAAGCTTAAAGATATGAAGACAGATTATAAGTTAGATAAAAATGGTACTACAATTTTAGTTCCTACTAATCTAAAGCATCAACTTAGATTAGACCTTGCAAATGAAATGCCTCAGGGTGGGGTAATCGGCTTTGAAAGCTTTAACGAGACAAGATTTGGTGAAACCGATACTGATAAAAGAGTAAGGTACCTAGCTGCATTGCAAGGGGAATTAACCAGAACTATTCAGCAAATGGCAGAGGTAGACTCGGCGAAAGTACATATTGTGTTACCAGAACCATCCTTATTTGTACGGGAAAGCAAACTAGCCACTGCTTCTGTGTTGTTGAAACTTAAACCTTATGCCGATATGGATACGTCTAAAGTTAGATCAATAATTTTCTTTCTTGCCAATAGTGTAGAAGGTTTATTGCCGGAAAATGTTACTGTAATTGATGTATTTGGCAACCTCTTATCAGAAGGAATTGCAAGAGAAGAGAACGGTGACTTTTTAACAGCTAGTCTATCTGTAAACCAAACAGTAATCAAAAAACAATTCGAAGATAACCTTTCTAAATCTCTACAATCTATGCTAGAGAAAGTTTTAGGTCCAGGAAAGGCTGTTGTTAGGGCTAGTGTAGAATTGGACTTTGATCAAGTAGAAAGTAGTAAAGAGGAGTTCGGCGATAAGGTATTACGCAGTGAACAAATCAACGAAAATTCCCAAGAAGGTTCTGCAAATCCTAGTACTGGGATACCTGGTACAGAGAGTAACCTAACCGATATGCCTAGTTACCAAAATGCGGAGACCGGGGAAACAAGTTCGGAAACATCTGAAATAATACGTAATTATGAAATAGATAGATTTTTAGAAACACGGAAGAAAGCTCCAGGTGAAGTCAAAAGATTGTCAATTGCTGTTATTCTTGACGGTCAGATGACTGAAGAGGAAGAAACAAATATTCAAAATATTATAGCTAGGGCTGCGGGTATTAATGAGGCTAGAGGGGATATGATAAGCATTTCTAGTTTAGCTTTTAATACTGAAGGCTATAATCAACTGCAAGAACAGTTGGCAAAAGAAACAGCTCGTCAGAATATGCTCGAACTGATTAAGTATGGAGTTATGGGATTGGGCATTTTAGCAGTTTTAGCTCTTGTTTTCCTTTTAGCCAAAAGAGGTTTTGTGAAGACGTCAAAGCCTAATCCATTAGCTGGGACAATACCCACTAATAGTGATGACATATATACTCAGTTAAGCCCGCAGGAACAGGAGAAAATAGAGATACAAAAGAGAATAGAAAAAATTGCTAAGACTCAACCCGATAATATGGCAAAAGTCATTAGGACATGGTTAACAGAAGATTCGAGGTGATTAGTTTGGCTCGTGTTGAAAAAACAACAGGACGACAAAAAGCTGCCATGCTGCTTATTGGCTTAGGACCGGAGCGGTCTGCTCAGATTATGAAGCATTTTAATGATGAGGAAATAGAGCAAATAACTTTAGAAATTGCTAATATACGTAAAATTCCTAGTGAGCAAAGAGAAAAAATTTTCGATGAGTTTTATCAATTATACATGGCCAATGAATATATAGCAAAAGGCGGCATCGATTATGCCAAAGAAGTATTAGAAAAAGCATTAGGAAATCAAAAAGCAATAAACATCATAAATAGACTTACTTCATCTTTACAAGTAAGACCTTTTGATTTTATTAGAAAGGCAGATCCTTCACAATTATTAAGCTTTCTTCAGGGTGAACATCCGCAGACGATAGCCCTAATTATGGCGTACCTAGACTCAGAACAGTCAGCGGTCGTCATTTCTTCCTTACCAGCCGAATTGCAAGCAGAAGTTGCTAGGAGAATTGCTATTTTAGATAGAACATCTCCCGAAATTATTAAAGAGGTTGAAACTGTATTGGAGAAAAAATTTAGCAATTTAGTTACCCATGATTTTAGCATTGCCGGTGGAATAGCAACGGTTGTACAAATCCTAAATAGGGTTGACAGGACAACTGAAAAAACAATTATGGAAACCTTAGAAGTCCAAGATCCGGACCTGGCTGAGGAAATTAAAAAATTAATGTTTGTCTTTGAAGATATTATTCATCTCGATGATCGTTCAATACAGCAGGTTTTACGAGAAGTTGATCAGAAGGATTTAGCCTTAGCCCTTAAAGGTTCTAGCGAGGATGTTAAGAATAAAGTTAAAAAGAATATGTCTAAACGAGCTGCTGAATTAATTGAGGAAGAACTAGAATTTATGGGACCAGTTCGCTTAAGGGATGTAGAAGAAGCACAACAAAGAATAGTTGGAGTTATTAGACGCTTAGAAGAGTCGGGAGAAATAGTCATCTCTAGAGGCGGGGGTGATGAATTAATTGTCTAAAATTATTAAAGCTAGCCATTTAATAGTTATTTGTGATGAAAAGGCTGCTCCTCAGGAATCCTCTAAGGATGGGTTAACGAAAGAAAACATGGAAATGCTCTATCAGGAAGCAAAAATAATGGTAGAGGACTTAATTAATGAGTCAAAGGCTAAAGCTGAAAGGATAATTTTTGAGGCTAATTGTGAAGCTAAAAAAATTCTTAAGTCTGCTAATAAGGAAGCTGATGAAATTAAATCAAAGGCTCACCTAGAAGGTCTAGAGAAGGGAAAAGAAATAGGCCAAGCTAAAGTAGAGGACTTAAAAAATCTAGCCAATGATATCATACAGAAGGCATATGCCGAAAGAAAAAACCTTTTAGCTCAGATGGAAGGCGAAATAATTGATTTCGCTCTAAAGTTAGCAGAAAAAATAATCAGGAGCCAATTAGAAAATAAGCCGGAAGTCACTCAAAATATTATTGAAGATTTACTACGAATAGTACAAGATTCTACGCAGGTAACGGTAAAATTAAGTACTGCTGATTATGAACAATTTCGACATAAAGAGGGAGAGCTTAAGTCAATTTTGAATAAAGGACTTCTAAATATAGAAGCAGATTGTACTTTGAATAAAGGGGATTGTATTGTTGTTTCAGAAACAGGGATTGTTACAGCAAAAATTAATGATCAGCTAGAAAAACTTAAAGAAGTTCTTAGGGAAGTGGAAAGTTTTGGTTAATTTGGATAAATACTATTCTATTGTTAAGGAAGCATCACTGGAAACAATGAAAGGCTTTGTTGCAGAGATTATTGGTTATATTATCCATTCTTACGGTCCTAGGACTTCAATTGGTGAATTATGCTATATAAGGTTAGGAAAGGGGTTCATCCCTGCAGAAGTAGTAGGTTTTAAGGATAAAAAGACTTTGCTTATGCCTCTGGGGAATTTTCAGGGTATAAGGCCAGGATCTGAAGTGATTGCATCCGGTCATTCCTTGAAAGTAAAGGTGGGAGCTAATCTTATTGGCAGAGTATTAGATGGGCTAGGACAGCCATTAGACAGTATGGGAAAGATTGAAGGCATTAGTTATCCTTTAGAGAAAAAACCGCCCCATCCTTTAGAACGGCAAAGGATAACTCAACCCCTAGAGTTAGGTGTTAAAGCTTTAGATGGTTTAATTACTTGTGGAATAGGACAGAGAATGGGGATTTTCGCGGGTAGTGGTGTAGGTAAAAGCACCCTTTTAGGAATGATAGCGAGAAATACTAAAGCTGATATAAATGTAATTGCATTAATCGGGGAGAGAGGTCGAGAAGTAAGGGAGTTTTTGGAACTAGACTTAGGTGAAGAGGGTTTAAAACGTTCCGTCGTTATTGTGGCTTCCTCGGATCAACCTGCGCTTTATAGAATAAAAGGTGCATATGTAGCTACTGCAATTGCTGAATACTTCCGTGATCAAGGTCAAAATGTATTATTAATGATGGATTCAGTAACTCGGTTTGCTATGGCACTTAGGGAAGTAGGATTAGCTATTGGAGAACCTCCTGCTACAAGAGGTTATACACCATCCGTTTTTGCTACTTTGCCAAAATTATTAGAAAGATCTGGCACATCCGATAAAGGTGCAATAACAGCATTATATACTGTTTTAGTTGATGGTGATGATATTAATGAACCCATATCAGATGCTGTACGGGGTATCCTAGATGGGCATATTATTTTATCCCGAAAACTAGCTGCTTTAAACCATTATCCTGCTATAGATGTATTGAATAGTATAAGTAGAGTAATGCCGAATATTATTTCCGAAAATCACTATGGGAATTCATCGAAATTCCGCAAATTATTAGCTGTTTATTATGAAGCAAAGGACTTAATTGATGTAGGTGCTTATGTTAATGGAACAAATAGTGAAATAGACTTAGCTCTTTCAAGGATTGAAGATTTTAACCGTTTTCTCATACAGAAAGTGGATGAAAAGATTCTGTTCTCTCAGGCGGAAGAAAGCTTAAAACTGCTTTGTAAGGATATAGGAATATAAAATAAAGGTTGGAATGATAAATGGGTAAATTCACTTTTCGTCTAGAGATATTATTAAATATTGCTACTCACCGAGAAGAAGACGCAAAAAAAAGCTTGTCTCTCTGTCTTATGGAACTTAAAGATGGCCAGAAACAGCTTCTAATATACTCTCATAAGCAAACCCATGCCCTTCGTTCTTTAGTTGAAGACCAGAAAGGAAAAATATCCATCCATAAGCTAATATGTAATCACCAATATTGTCAGTATTTAAAAAAAGAAGTTGAAAATAAGCAGAGGCAGGTTATTTTATTGGAAGAACAGGTAGAAAAATCCCGAGAAAATTTACAAGAAGCTATGAAAAAAAGAAAAATTTTAGAACGGCTAAAGGAAAATCAACATTCTAGTTATTTGCTTGAAGAACAAAAAAGCATGCAAAAAGAATTAGATGAAATAGCTACTAAATTATTCTATACTTCTGCAGGGGGATTATAAGTGAAATTTCCTAAGATACCTATTAACATAGTAATTATATGTATTATATTTGCGTTAATTGGTGCTTTATGGGGATCCCATGCTGCAGGATTGTTAAACTTAACACCGATTCTAGCTGATCTACCGATAATCGGAGGTTACTATGCAGTTGAAGATGATGGGGTAAGTATGGAAATATCCCCCTTGGAAGACGAAAATAAAGTTTTAAAAGAAAAAATTCAAGAATTAGAGAGCCAGTTAGCTAACTTTCAGACCATAGAGATGAAGTATCAAGAAGATATTGTCGATTATAATAATCAGATTGCAGAATTAGAAAACAAAATTAAGACTATAGAAGAAAAAGAAGTAAGTTCTACAAAAATGGTTGAATATTACAGTCAAATGAAACCCAAAGAAATTGCCCCTATATTTGATAATTTGGATGATGAAATTATTTTAGATATTTTAGTCAAGTTAGATGCTAATATTGCAGCTAAAATCTTAGCAGAATTAGAACCTCTAAGAGTTGCTAAATTAACTAGACTTTTAACCGATAATAATTAGTGAGACATTTGAATTTACTGAAAGGGGGTGAATATATGGAAATGATGCAGTTATTAAATTCGCGGGCTCCTCAACAAAAAGGCAATGGCTTGCTTAATAAAACTGAAAAGTTGCTGTTAGAAAAGGATTCTGATTTTTTGCAGGCTTTAAGTCAATTTCTTTCTTCAGAAACCATTTTGAACTCAAGCTTTCCAAAAGATATGTTAAACCAGACTAGAGTTGATGCTCCTGCTAGTACGGAAAGCGCAACTTTAAATCCTTGTCTTGTTCAGGATATGTTAAACAATGAAAAGAAATTAATTTTTTTAACTGAAGATGGGGAAAAGTGGGAAGCAGAAGAATTCTATCAGTTTATAGCAGACTTGCCTATTAATACAACTAGCACATTAAATAAACAGAATTCCCATCTAGGACAAGCAGATTCTATTTTAGAAGAACATTCTTTAAATGAAGGCAAATCTAACCTTCCTGAGTTTAAAGGAAATGGTCTTTTGCACAAAATTGAAATAGGTGGAAAGAATTTGACCCAAGAGGCAGTGCAGAGTAAATCACTAGAAGATAATTCTTTGAAATTATTTGAGGTTAACAAAGGGCAAAATCTAATTTTCGAAGCTGAAGACCAGGATAGTAAAATTCAATTTAAGAGTTTGGACAAGGTTAGCCCTGCGAACATTACAGAGACTTCTGTGATAAAGAAAAGCATATTTGCTTTAAATGAGATGCAAAACAAACCGCCCATTCGGTTAGAACAAAATGTAAATTTACCAAGCATCCAGGGTAACGAAGTAATACAGGTTAATAAAGAAAGCGTTAATAATGCTCTGCGCGGACCGATTACAGCTTCCCTTCTATTAGAACAAGAAGAGAATTTGCTAACTTTCCAGGGTAAAGACATAAAACAAACTAAAAGTGAAAACCTTTCGAGCTCTTTTTTATCCAAAGAATCCAATTCCCATTTTTCTCTAACAAATGGACAACTATTTGAACCTGACATTGAAGGCGAAAATTTAAAGTTTCCACAGGAGCCAGTTATATCACCAAAAGAATTGCCAGAGTTTCTAATGAAGCAGATAGGCAATAAAGTTAAATTTAATAAATTAACTGGTTCATCAGAGCTCAATTTGAGGCTAAAACCAGCAGAACTAGGAAAAATAACTTTACAGTTATTGGCTCAGGATGGACAAGTAAGTGTTAAAATACTTACCGAAAATGTTCGAGCTCGGGAAATGGTAGAACAAAATCTAGGTTATTTAAAACAGAATCTAGCAAATCAAGGTATTAAATGTACAAGTATTAATGTAGAAGTAGGTACTGACACCAGTTTTAACCAATTGATGGGACAAAACCATAACCCGTTTAACAATCCTAAAAATGGTACTCAAAGCAAATTGCGATCTTCAAATAACCGGAAAAAGGAAATAGAAATTGATGGGTATAGTAAGGCGGAGAACATAAACCAAGAAAAAAGGATGCTAAAAGGTTTGGAATTGTTTGCTTAGAAAGGAGGTCGGGAAATGAATTTAGAAGGTATAAGCAGTGGTAATTCCCAAGGCCAGCTTCAGAAAAAGGATAACCAGACTCTTGATAAAGATGATTTTTTAAAACTTTTAGTAACTCAGCTTAAGTACCAAGATCCTTTAAATCCTATGCAGGACAAAGAATTCATTGCTCAAACTGCTCAGTTTTCAACATTGGAGCAAATGCAAAACTTGAACAAAACCTTCGAAAATGGAATAGAAAGTCTTTTAGTATCTCAATATGAACTATTATCAAGTTTTAGCTCCTGGCAGTCTACCCTTGGTGGTTTAAGTTTGATAGGCAAAGATATAGTAGGGCAGGATGCTAATGGAGAAAATGTTATTGGAATTGTTGATAAGGTTCGATTCACCGAGAAAGGGCCAATCGCTTTAATAAACGGTATAGAAGTAAAGATTAGTGATATTACCGAGATAGGTAATCCAATAGCTCCAGTTGAAAATGCTGATGGTAATGCAGGTGAAGAAAATGAATGATAAATTTTTTATTCAGCAGCCTATCGGTCCAATAAGTCAACCTTCAGAAAAAGGTAAAGGGAAAATAAGAAACAACCAAGTTAATGGCCGTTTTCAGGAAATTTTACAAAACCAAATGGTTAAAACCCAGGAGTTAAAATTTTCTAAGCACGCTCAAGAACGTTTATCTTTGAGAAATATAGAGTTAAACAAGGATGCTATAACTAAGCTTAACACTGCCGTAGATAAAGCCGCCGAAAAGGGTGCTAAAGAATCCTTGATTCTAATGGGTGACATGGCTTTTGTTGTAAGTGTAAAAAATAAAACTGTAATAACTGCTTTAGACGGGGAAAACATGAAAGCTAATGTGTTTACTAACATTGATAGTGCAGTAATTATTTAGGGCTGGACCTCTTTGAGGAAGCCCATTCCGCTGACTGATAGATGCGGGCAACCAATATATAACTTAGGAGGTCAATTAATTATGATGCGTTCATTATTTGCCGGGGTATCCGGATTAAAGGTCCATCAAACGAGGATGGATGTAATTGGTAATAATATATCAAATGTCAACACACCTGGTTATAAAAAGAGTCGTGTAACCTTTCAGGAAATGTTAAATCAGACTGTACGTGGTGCATCCTCACCTCAAGGTGATAGAGGAGGAACTAACCCCACGCAAATTGGACTAGGGGTTAATTTAGGGAGCATTGATGTTATTCATGCACCAGGATCACCTCAATCTACCGGGAAAACTATGGACATGGCTATTGAAGGTGAAGGTTACTTTATGGTTGGTGAAGGTTCTAATAAATTTTATACTAGAGCCGGAAACTTCGATTTTGATGAGTCAAATACTTTAGTTACACCTAATGGTCTGAAGGTAATGGGTTATGTGCGGCAACTAGGGCAAAATGGTATTAATGTCTCCCCAGGCAATGAGGTAGTTGTCGATTTGAGTGCCTGGACTGATAACTCAGTGGCCGGTGCCACTACAGATGTGAAAATTGGTAAGAATTTGGATACTAGAAGTGCTTTAAATCCAGTGCTTACTACTTTTCCAAGTTGGCAAGCAGCTGATATGCCAAATTTGACTACTAACCCAAATGCTGCACCTTATACTATTGAATTAGGGCCAATTTTTCAGGACAGTTTTACTTTAACTGATGATGCTGCAACCCCTAATACTGTCACAATTACTCATAATGATGAAAATTATCAGTCCGGTGATGCTTATAGATTCAACAGGGTTACAGGGAAGTTGGAGATATTTGATATATCAACAACATCTCCCACCGGTCATAATTTGAATGCGCTTGCCGGTAGTATTACACTTGATACAACAGTCGATGTAAAGGTTCCTACCCACATTACACCAATCACCGTTTATGACCAAAATGGTGACCCCCATGAATTGGTGGTACAGTTAAGAAAAACTTCGGAAAATCCATTCACATGGACTGCCGATGTTTTTATTAAAGGTCAAGAAGAATTAGGTGGTAATATAATAAATGGATATAAAAAGGTTGCTACTGGACATACCATTAAATTCGATGGAGCCGGTAATATTGTTGATGGAAAAATGATTAATAGCGTTCAAAGAACATTTACTGGAGGCAGAAATGTCAACATAGACATTGATTTATCCCAGCTTACTCAATTAGCTCAAGATACTACTGCCTTAGCTTTAGGACAAAATGGTTTTGAACCTGGCAGTCTACAAGGTATAAGTGTAGATACAACAGGTACTATTGTCGGGACGTTTTCCAATGGTCAAAATCTAGCTTTAGCTCAAGTGGCAATTGCTACTTTTTCAAATCCAGGCGGTTTAAGTAAAGTCGGCAATACTCTTTTTAAAGATTCTAAAAACTCCGGTGATCCTCAGCCGGGTACTCCTGGTACTGCCGGCCGTGGTGTGATAAAGCCAGAGACTTTAGAAATGTCTAATGTTGATTTATCCCAAGAATTTGTAGATATGATCATCACCCAGAGGGGTTTTCAGGCTAATTCTCGGATCATAACCACTTCAGATGAAATGCTGCAAGAATTGGTTAATCTCAAGAGATAATATAATTAGGATAGGGGGATAGATATTATTTCCCTATCCTAAATCTATAGAATTTTACATAGTGCAGTAGCTTTAGCAGTTTTTATTATATATACAAAACATTGAAGCGGTTTTCTGAATTGGAGGAACTTTATGATCAAAGTTACCCGTTTTCAAGGAAAAGAATTTTATCTAAACAGCGACTTAATAGAATTTATTGAGGATAATCCTGATACAGTTATTACTTTAACATCCAGTAAAAAGATTGTTGTCATGGAAACCCCAGATGAAATTGTAGAGAGAATTAAAAAATTTCGTAAGGAAATTAATTTTCAGCAACTTAAGTAAGGATTTGCTGGGGAATGGAGTGAGGCTGTGGATATTGCAACAATAGTAGGAATTGTTTTTGGGATTGTTCTATTATTAGGTTCTATTTTAATCGAAGGTAGCTTAAGTGCATTCTGGAGTGTATCATCTTTAATGATTGTTCTTGGTGGCACCTTAGCCTCTACTTTAATCAACTTTCCATTAGCTCAGGTTGTAGGAACTATAAAGATTATTCGTATTGCATTTAGAAACCATACTACTGAACCAGCGGAAATCATTGGTGCTTTAGTAGCTTTTGCAGAAAAGGCTCGAAGAGAAGGTCTCTTAGCGCTAGAAGCTGAAGCTGAAGTAATTGATGAATCCTTCTTGAAAAAAGGAATACAGTTAATTGTCGATGGAACAGATCCTGAATTGGTTAGAAGTATTTTAGAAACTGAATTGATTTTTGTTGAGGAAAGACATAAACAAGGAGCCCTAATTTTTGAAAATATGGGATCAAGTGCACCAGCCTTTGGCATGATAGGGACCCTTATTGGTCTTATCTTGATGCTTCGTAATTTAGAGGATCCATCAACAATCGGGCCTGGTATGGCTATAGCCTTAATAACTACTTTTTATGGCTCTCTTTTTGCCAATTTAATTTTTCTACCCATTGCAGGAAAATTGAAAATCCGAAGTAGTGAGGAAATTTTAAATAAAGAATTGATGCTAGAAGGCATTCTTTCTATACAAGCTGGTGAAAATCCCAGAATTGTTGCAGAAAAAATGAAATCTTTCTTAGACCCAATAGCCAGAAAGAAACTTGATAAAAAAGATGATGGTGAAGACTAATGTCCAGAAAGAGAAAAAAAGAAGAACATCCTATGGGTGCTCCCTTGTGGATGGTAACTTATGGGGATATGATTACTCTAGTTTTGACATTTTTCATACTTTTATACTCATATTCGTCATTAGATGCTTTAAAATGGCAACAGGTAGTTTCTTCTGTCAAAGGCTCTCTAGGGGTTATGGATGGTGGTACAACCTTAAATGATAAAGAATTAGTTGGACAAGGGAAGCCTGAAGATAGTACTATGGACAAAAGGATAACCGAAGAAGTACTTCAGGATTTAGAGAGACTACAACAGGAAAAAATAGAAATGGAAAACCTAAAATCACTTTTAAGTGAAATATTAATTGAGATTGATCAGAGAATAATTGTCGATACCGATCAGCGGGGGGTTATTCTACGCTTTGAAGACAGTGTTCTCTTTGATAAAGGTAAAGCGCATTTAAAACCTGATGCAAAAGAGGTTTTGAATAAAATAGGTCAATTATTATTGCCGTTAGAAAATCACATTCGTATTGAAGGACATACTGATGATCTGCAGATTAATACTGTACAATTTCCTTCAAACTGGGAATTATCCACTACTCGTTCAACTAATGTATTAAGGTACTTATTAGAACATGGCTTAGAACCAAAGAAGATATCAGCAGTGGGTTATGGAGAATATCATCCTATTGTACCTAATCGGGATGAAGAAACAAGAAAGAGAAACCGTCGGGTTGATATTGTGATTTTGCGTGATAGCTTGGCATTACAGGAACCCAATGGTAAAGGAGAGGAATATTAATGGATAACAGTGAAGAAACAAATGGTATTGATACCATTCCTAAGAAAAAATTTAGTGTTAAATATATTATTAGTGCTGTTATTATATTAGTACTTTCCTTTGCTATTACTTTTGTGGTTGGAAAAGCGTTATTCAATGCACCAGATGCCAGTGCTGATCAAGTAATGGAAATTGGACCTTTATATAATTCGCCTGAATTTACAGTAAATATTGCCAACTCTGGCGGACGGAGATTTTTAATGACTCAGTTTTCATTAGAAGTTGAGAATAAAAAGGTCTTGAAAGAATTAAACAATAAACTCCCTGTTTTTAAAGATAAAGTTATAATTGTTTTAAGTGACCAAACTGTGGAAGATCTTGATTCCCTTGAGGGTAAAGAAGAGGTCAAAAAACAATTGATGGATAATATTAATATTATTTTGACTGAAGGAAAGGTAAAAAACATTTTTTTTAATAAATTTGTTTATCAGTAATATTTGGGGGTGAATTGGTGGCTGAAATATTATCCCAATCAGAAATTGATGCACTACTAAATGCTTTACAAACAGGTGAAATTGATGCAGAAACGATAAAGCTAAAAGAGAACGAAAAAAAGATAAGAATTTATGACTTCCGTCGCCCCAATAAGTTTTCTAAAGAACAATTAAATACTATAGAAGTAATTAGTGAAAATTATTGTCGCCTTATTACTACATATCTTTCAGGACAATTAAGAACTAGGGTTCAGATAAAAGTTGCATCAGTAGAACAATTAAGCTATGAAGAATTTATTCGTTCCATTCCTAATCCTACAATTCTAAATATTTTTGGTCTGCTACCCTTTGAAGGTAAAGGAATTTTTGAAATAAATCCACACCTTGTTTTTTACATAATTGATCGGTTATTCGGTGGACCTGGTACATCCAATATCAAGGGAAGACCCTTAACAGAAATTGAACAGATAATTATAACCAAAACAATTACCAAGCTTTTGGATTATTTTAAGGATGCTTGGGCTAACGTAATAGAACTAACACCACAGTTTGAAAATTTAGAAACTAATCCTAGCTTTACGCAAATTGTTTCACCTTCAGAAATGGTGGTTTTGATTACCTTAGATATGCAGTTGGGTGATACGGAAGGTTTTGTAAATATTTGTTTGCCATGTATTATGCTTGAGCCAATTTCAAATAACTTGAATGCAAGATTTTGGTATGGTACTTCCGCTAAAGAACAAACTACGGAATATTTACATTATCTTAAAAGTAAAGTAAAAAAAGCTAAGGTCCCAGTAACAGCTTTACTAGGACAAACAACTATTACCTTGAAGGAACTTTTAGATTTACAAAAGGGTGATGTTATATCCTTAGATAATTGTGTAAATGGTGAGATTGACGTTGTTGTCGGTGCTAAAGCTAAATTCAAAGGTCAAGTAGGGCTAAGCGGCAGTCATTTGGCGATACAGATAATTAGTGCTATAGAAGGGGAGGGAGAGGATGATGAGTGAAGGTATATTATCTCAAGCTGAAATTGATGCTCTTTTAAGAGGTAACGATTTTCCCCATGAAGATAATAATGATCTAATAAATGAAATGGAAAAAGATGCACTAGGAGAGGTAGCCAACATCTCTATGGGTACTGCGGCGACTACTTTATCTTCTTTACTGGGTAAAAAAGTAGAAATAACAACACCTAAAATTGAATTAACTTCCAAAGCTAAGCTTAAGGAGGATTACCCCAAACCTTATGTGGCAATTAATGTAAAATATACTGCGGGTTTAAAGGGGCACAACATTCTGATTGTTAATATTAATGATGCTGCAGTTATTTCTGATTTGATGATGGGTGGAACAGGACAAAATCCACCAGAGGAGCTTAGTGAACTGCATATGAGTGCTATCAGTGAAGCTATGAACCAAATGATGGGTTCAGCTTCCACATCTATGGCCACTATTCTTGATAAGCGCATTGATATTTCTCCGCCGTTACTCGATTTAGTTAATTTGCAAAAGCAGGACATTGGATTAGTTGACGAAGGTGCAGAACCCATTGTGAAAATAGCTTTTAAAATGGTCATACAAGGCTTGATAGATAGTGAAATAATGCAGTTAATACCCTTTAGTTTTGCTAAATCAATGCTTAATGAACTATTTGATAACTATAATGCAAAAAATAGTAACGATAACTATGTTGAACCTCCAGCAGAGGAGTACCCTAAAGTTACTAACCATGAACAAGTGCAGTCTAAAATTGAAAAACCCATTGAGCAGAATTCTATAACGGTTCAGACAGCCAAATTTAGTCAACTAAATCCACAGATAAACCAATCTCCACCCCAAAATCTTGATTTAATACTGGATGTTCCACTGCAGGTCTCGGTGGAATTAGGTAGGACTAATAAAACTATAAAAGAAATATTGGATTTTTCAACGGGTTCTATAATTGAACTTAATAAACTAGCAGGAGAACCAGTAGATATGTTAATAAATGGTAAACTATTTGCAAAGGGTGAAGTAGTTGTAATTGATGAAAATTTTGGAGTAAGGATTACAGATATTATCAGTCCACTCGAACGGGTTAAAAATCTTCAATAAGGAGGAGTTAGTTAATGGGACATAAGGTATTAATTGTTGATGATGCAGCATTTATGAGGATGATGATAAAGGATATTTTATCTAAAAATGGGTTTGATGTTGTAGGCGAAGCTGAAAACGGTAAAGTAGCAATAGAGAAATTTAAAGAACTTAACCCAGATCTGGTTACCATGGATATAACGATGCCGGAAATGGACGGTATTCAAGCTGTAAAGGCGATAAAAGAAATTGATGCTAATTCTAGAATTGTTATGTGCAGTGCCATGGGTCAACAGGCAATGGTAATTGATGCTATTCAAGCCGGAGCTAAAGACTTTATAGTTAAACCTTTCCAGCCTGACCGAGTATTGGAGGCAGTGAGAAAAGCATTATCATGAATAAATATAAGCTGTTATCAATTATTGTACTAATAATATTGTTTTGTATAACAATAACTACTGGTTTTACAGCATCTAATCAAGATAAACTTGATTTAGATATTAGTCAAGAGGATACAGAACTAAACCAATCTATAAAAATTGGAAGCTTGCTTTTTAGATACATTTTTTCTGTTTTAGGAGTGCTTATTTTAACCTATTTTGGTGTTAAACTTTTTGCACGGGGGACAAGTCCCCAAACAGAATTTGGTGGTTGGGTCCAAATACTTGATCATATGCCTTTAGGTACTAACCGAGGTATTTATTTAGTGGAAATAGAAAACAAAGGATATGTTTTGGGAATTACCGAACAACAAATTAATGTTCTTACAACTATTGATGATCAGGTAAGATTAGATGAATTGAGGGGAACATCTATAAAAAATGACCATTCCCAAAAACTAAGGTTTAATTTTTTTAAGCCTAAAAAAAAGAATAATTTTCAGCAATCATTAGAACATCATATTAAGCACACTCAAGAAATTTATTTTAATAATAAAAAAGGAGATAAAAACTTATGAAGAATAAGTGGATTTTCCTTTTAATTATTTTACTTTTTTCCTTTACTGGTAGTGCCTTTGCTGAGCCCTTACCTTTTCCAAGTTTAGAATTGGGTATTAGAGAAGCCCAATCTCCTCAAGATACCGCCCTAACCTTACAGCTTCTTGGGATACTGACAATTTTAAGTTTGGCTCCGGCTATTTTAATATTAATGACATCCTTTACACGTATTATTGTGGTCTTATCTTTTGTTAGACATGCTTTGGCAACCCAACAGATGCCCCCTAACCAAGTATTAGTTGGTTTAGCCCTTTTTCTAACATTTTTTATTATGGCACCTGTTTGGACTGACGTTAACCAAAATGCCCTACAGCCGTATTTGGAGGGAAATATCGATCAAGGACAAGCTTTTGATAATGCCTTGATGCCCATACGAGATTTTATGTTTGAACATACAAGAAAAACAGATTTAGCTTTGTTTATAGATTTAGCCGGTATTGACAGACCAGAAGTTAAAGGGGACATACCTACGTATGTGTTAATACCTTCTTTTGCAATAAGTGAATTAAAAACTGCATTTCAAATTGGTTTTTTGATATTTATTCCTTTTATAGTAATAGATATGGTTGTTGCTAGCACTTTGATGTCGATGGGGATGTTAATGGTCCCACCCATGATGATTTCTTTACCATTTAAACTTTTACTTTTTGTCCTAGTTGATGGCTGGCATCTCATAGTGAAATCCTTGATGCTGAGTTTTGGCTAAGGGGGGATACATAAATGACACAGGATTATATTATTTACATAGCAAAAGAAGCCGTATATACAGTATTATTGATTGCTGGTCCTTTATTAACTGGAAGCATCTTAATTGGTCTGACCGTCAGTATTTTTCAAGCTACAACCCAAATTCAGGAGCAGACCCTTACCTTTGTGCCTAAACTTATTGTGATTCTAGCTTTAGTTGTAGTAACTGGACCTTGGATGTTAAATGTATTAATTGACTTTACCATTAACCTTTTTGAAGTAATTCCAAAGCTGGGATCGTAGAAAAATGGAGAATATACTCATAATATTTGAATTTTACCCTTTATTGTTAGCAATTATTTTACGTATTACTGGATTTTTTATTTCTGCTCCGGTTTTTAATAGTCGAAACATACCTGTTCAGCTGAAAATCGCTTTGGCTTTAATTTTAAGTTTGTTGGTATTTTTTATGATTTATACTAAAACAAGCATTCCCGAGATTAATATTGGATATATCTTCTTACTGATAAGTGAATTTCTCATTGGGATAGTTATTGGATTTACTGCCCAATTATTATTTTCGGCAATTCAGTTAGCCGGGCAAAGCATAGATATGCAGATGGGTTTTGGTATCGTAAACATAATGGACCCTCAGAGTGGTCTTCAGGTACCTTTGATGGGTACATTTAATAACCTCTTAGCAGTTTTAGTTTTCTTTCTAATTAATGGTCATCATTTTCTTCTTGAGGCATTATTTTATTCTTATCAGTTAGTGCCTATTGCAGGCTTTTATATGAACTCTTCCTTAATTAATTTACTAATTGACTTTACCGCTGATTTATTTTTGATAGCTTTAAAACTATCCGCCCCATTAGTTGGTGCTTTATTTATAACAGATTTTGTTATGGGCATCATTGCTAGGACTGTTCCACAAATGAATGTATTTTTAGTTGGAATGCCAGCAAAGATTTTATCAGGATTTTTTCTCTTATTTCTTATGATACCTTTATATGTTTATCTTTTAACAAGCTTATTTGAAAGGTCTTTTAAAGATATCTTTCAAATTATCAAGGTGCTGATATGAAGAAGTATTATCTAAACTTACAATTGTTTGCTGGGGAAAAAACAGAAAAGGCTACTCCCAAAAAAAGGCAAGAAGCTAGAAAAAAAGGTCAAGTACTTAAAAGTACTGAAATCAACTCGGCAATTATACTTTTTGCTGCATTTCTACTTTTAAGGTTAATTCTTCCTACTATGCTAGAAGAAGTACAAGTATATATTTATAATCTTTGGTCTCAAATGGTTATTGGAAGTATTAATATTGAAACGGTGGCTCCATTATTGAACAGCCTGGTTGTTTTGTTTTTTAAGCTTATTTTGCCTCTGTTAGTATTAGTTATGCTTGTGGGAATTATTGCAAATTTAGTTCAGGTAGGTTTTTTATTTACAACGGAACCTTTACAGATTAAACTTTCGCGAATAAATCCATTAGAAGGCTTTAAAAGGATATTTTCTAAAAAAGCGTTAGCTGAGTTATTTAAGTCTATTGGTAAAATTGGACTTATTTCTTATATTACATATTCAAGTATTAAAAATCATGTTGATTCTTTCCCATATTTAATGGATATGGAAATTATCGCTATAATTAAGTTTTTAGGTCAAATTCTTTTTACGATTCTTTGGAAAGTGATTTTACTCTTAACTTTTTTAGCCATATTAGATTATCTATATCAAAAATATGAATATGAAACAAATTTAAAAATGTCAAAACAAGAAATAAAAGACGAGTATAAAAATATTGAAGGAGACCCTCAAGTAAAGGCCAAAATAAAAGAAAAACAGCGGCAGATGGCTATGAGCAGAATGATGCAAGAGGTTCCCTATGCTGATGTAATTATTACTAATCCCACTCATTTCGCGGTGGCCTTAAAATATGAGACCCAAACTATGGATGCTCCAATGGTAGTAGCAAAGGGGCAGGATTTAGTAGCTCTAAGAATAAAGGAGTTAGCACATAAAAACGGTGTAGTTACTGTAGAAAATAAGCCTTTAGCTCAGGTTTTATTTTATAATGTTGATATTAATGAACAAGTTCCGGAGGACATGTTTCAAACTGTTGCGGAAATTTTAGCCTTTGTTTATCGACTCAAGCAAAAAGCTTAGGAGGCATATAGATGGCAGTATCGGAAACATCGGTTATCAATAGAATCTTTAAACATAGTGATTTGATTATTGCCTTCGGAGTTATTGGAATTATCGTAATGATGATAATTCCTCTACCCGATTGGCTTTTAAGCCTGTTAATTGTTTTTAATATTACTATTGCATTAATAATCATTCTAGTTTCCATGTATAACCTGGAACCTTTGGAATTCTCTGTTTTTCCTTCATTAATATTGATTATGACCCTATTTCGTCTAGCTTTAAACGTCTCTTCAACCCGCTTGATATTATTGCATGGTTATGCGGGAGAGGTTATTGCACAATTTGGAAATTTTGTAGTTGGTGGTAATCCTATAGTAGGATTAATAGTATTTTTAATTCTGGTAGTTATACAGTTTGTTGTAATTACCAAAGGTTCCGAGAGGGTAGCGGAGGTTGCGGCCAGATTTACCTTGGATGCAATGCCTGGTAAACAAATGGCCATCGATGCTGATTTAAATGCAGGGTTAATAAATGAAGTTGATGCCAGAAAACGTCGGGTTGATATTCAAAGGCAGGCTGATTTTTATGGAGCAATGGATGGTGCTAGTAAATTCGTTAAAGGAGATGCTATTGCTGGCATTGTAATTATTATTATTAATATAATAGGCGGCATAATAGTAGGCACTTTTCAGCTTCAGATGGGCTCCTTGGCAGAAGTATCTGCAACGTTTACTTTATTGACTGTAGGAGATGGATTGGTTTCTCAAATTCCGGCTCTGCTTTTATCGACAGCTACAGGTATTACAGTAACTAGAGCTGCTTCAGAATCTAATCTTGGGCAAGAGTTAACGAAACAGATTTTTGCTCATCCTAAAGTATTAGGTATTACTGCCTTAGTACTAACTCTTTTAGGTTTGGTTCCTAGTCTGCCAACATTCCCTTTTCTTTTTATTGCTTTGGGATGTGGGACTTTAGCCTATTTAATGCATAAATCTATTCAGGGTTCAAAAGAAAAGCAGGCTCAAGACGAAGAAGATATTGAAGTAGAACAAATTAAAAAACCAGAAAGTGTTTATTCTTTATTAAATATTGATACATTAGAATTAGAATTGGGCTATGCATTGATTCCTTTAGTAGACACAAGTCAAGGTGGGGATTTGTTAGATCGGGTAGTTTTAATAAGACGTCAAATTGCTCTCGAATTAGGCTTGGTTGTTCCCCCAGTTAGAATAAGGGATAATATGCAGCTAGAGCCAAACAAATATTTGATAAAACTTAGAGGTGTCTCTATGGCCCATGGTGAACTTCTTTTAGACCACTATCTTGCCATGAATCCTGGTGATGCAGCTCCTTTAGCTGGTGTTGAAACTAAAGAACCTGCTTTTGGTTTGCCTGCAACTTGGATTCGAGAAGAGCAAAGAGATGAAGCAGAAATATCAGGTTATACTGTGGTAGATCCGCCATCTGTATTAGCAACACACTTGACAGAATTTATAAAAAATCATGTTGCGGAAATTTTAACAAGGCAGGATTTGCAGGCACTTATTGATTATGTCAAGAAGGATGCACCTGCAGTTGTTGATGGAATAATTCCTCAGTTAATGACATTGGGTGAAGTACATAAAGTTATTGCAAACTTATTAAAAGAAAAAGTTCCTATCCGGGATATGGTAACGATTTTGGAGGCATTAAGTGATTATTCACCAGTTACTAAGGATATAGACTTATTAACAGAATACGTGAGACAGGCCTTAGGAAGACAGATAACAAATATTTATACTGATGAAAATGATAAGATTTCAGTGGTTACTTTGAGCCCTGAAGTGGAGCAGTTAATAAGAAATAGTGTCAAAGAAACCGAGCAAGGCAATTACTTGGCAATTGAGCCTCAGAAAGCCCAGCAAATATTAAGATCATTAAACAAAGTGCTAGAACAATCCTCATTATTAGGCATTCAAACTGTGATTTTGTGTCCATCAGTAGTAAGGCTTTATTTTCACAGACTGATAGAACGCAATTATCCTAATATACCTGTATTATCGTATAATGAAATTCCAACTAATATTGATATCGAGGCTATAGGGGTGGTGAATATTTAAATGCGAGTAAAAAGATTTGTAGCAAATAATATTCAAGAAGCTATGGTGCAGGTAAAAATTGAAATGGGAAAAGATGCGGTTATCCTTCATACTCGAAGGTTTAAAGAAGGCGGGTTTTTGGGTCTTTTTGCTAAAGAATTTGTAGAGGTAACTGCAGCAACGGATAATGAATATCCTGTACATACTCCTCCCCCAACGCAAAGAGAAATGCCGGAAAGCAAAAAGCAGATTATATGGCCACAGGTTACTGAGGAAAAAGAGATTGTTCAAGAGATAAGCGAAATTGAGGAGAAATTAATAGAGAATGACTTAGAGGTAAATTTAAAAAATGGTTCCAATGAACTGCAAGATATGAGAAAGTTAATGCAGGAAATGATGGAACAGATTGAAAGTGCCAGTTTGAATATTGGTTTAAATAAAGTAGGGGAGCAGTTTTATCATTGTTTAATAGATAATGAAGTTGAAGGAAAACTAGCAAAAAGACTGACTAAAAAATGTTTGGAAAGTGTTCCTCTCGCCAAATATGAAGATATGGAATTTATTAAAATACAATTTTTAGATAATATTAGTCGCATAATTAAAAAACCTAAGCCAATTATTCTTCCTAAAAAAAGAAAACAGCAAGTCTTGGCCTTGGTTGGTCCTACAGGAGTGGGGAAAACTACCACTATTGCTAAATTAGCCGCAAATTTTGCTTTGAATAATCAAAAAAGTATTGCTCTAATTACTTCTGATACATATAGAATAGCAGCAGTTGAACAACTAAAAACAGTTGGCGACATTATTGGCATTCCGGTAGAAGTTGTATTCACCCCCCAAAATATGAAAAACACTATAATAAATCATTCTGATAAGGATCTAATATTTATTGATACCGCCGGTCGTAGTCATAAGCATGCACTACAAATGGGCGAATTAAAAGGTTTCTTAGATGCAGCTGAACCCGATGAAATATTTTTGGTTTTAAGTGCAACTACTAAATATAAAGATATGTTAGATATAGTTGTAAAATACGAAAAAATAAATTTCAATAGAATAATATTTACTAAACTTGATGAAACCTCCACTTATGGTCCAATATTGAATGTTATTCAAAAAACCAAAAAATATCTTTCGTATGTTACTACAGGGCAGAGTGTTCCTGATGACATTGAAATAGCAGATCAAGATAAAATTGCTCAACTTATTTTAAGGGATGGTGCCAAATGAGTTCCCAACTTGACCGCTTAAGAGCATTGACTAAGAATCTAAAAATGAAGGCAGAGCATGATTTAAGTGGTAAAGACAATCTCACCAAGGTTATTACTGTCGCATCCGGTAAAGGTGGTGTAGGAAAAACAAATTTTACCTTAAATTTAGGTTTAGCTCTGGCTGAATTTGGGCAACGTGTTCTTATATTAGATGCTGATTTAGGTTTAGCAAATATTGATGTTATTCTTGGTGTCTCACCTAAGTTTAACTTATTTCATGTTATAAATGGAGAAAAGGATATTGCTGATATTATCTTAGAAGGACCAAATGGTATCAAAATAATACCTGGTGGTTCAGGGATTTCTGAACTTGCTGATTTAAAGGAATGGGAGTTGGAACGATTATTATTAAAACTTTCATCTTTGGAAAAGGAAAGTGATTATTTATTAATTGATACAGGAGCTGGTATCTCAAAAAATGTATTGAACTTTACCTTGGCTGCTGATGAAATTATTGTAATAACTACTCCAGAGCCTACTTCTCTTACTGATGCGTATGGTTTAATAAAAACCTTAAACAAACATAAATTTATAGGTGTTATAAAATTAGTTGTTAATAAGGCTATTGATTATGAAGAAGGAGAGATTGCAGCTAATAAGCTAAAAATCGTTGTTAGTAGATTCCTAAATAATTGCAAATTAGAAATATTCGGATATATACTTGATGATAAGGCTGTAACTTTAGCTGTAAAAAAACAACAACCCTTTTTATTAGATAATCCTGCATCCAAAGCTGCTGATGGAATTTATAGTATAGCTTCTAAAATGTGTAATCAGCTTTATGAAACTAATCAAGCAAATGGTCTTAAAGATTATTTTAATAAAATTTTTTCCTTTTTTAAGACATAGCTTTGCAAATGTTTTTAATCCTCAATGGTAGGTGAGCTAGATGCTGGATTTTTTAAAAATTAATCAAATTATTGAAATTGAAGTAGAACAAGAAACAGATTTTAGTGGTACATATAAGACTAGGATTGAGGATATTAAACAAGACGGCATAGCTATTGGGATGCCTATAGATAAAGGAGGCTACGTTCCTTTGAGACCTGGTCAAGAGGTAATAATTTGGCATTGGGATAACTCAGCCTCCTATGCTTACTACTGTATAGTAAGAGACCGCTCTTTTGAAACTATTCCTTTAATTTTTTTAGAATGGCCTTACAAGACAAAAAAGATTCAAAGACGGGGTTCTGTAAGAGTTCCAACCAACCTGCCTTTAGAATATAAGCTAGGTAATGAGGATGCTTTTAATAAGACTTTTATTCGTGACTTAAGTGGTGGTGGTGCCCAGTTTGTTTCAAAAAGGAAGCTAATAAAAGGGGATATTTTAAAAATAAATGTATTTCTTCCTACCGAAATTATTTCATGCACTGCTAAGGTTAGGAGGGTTTATACTGAAGTAAAAAATGATAATCAAAGATATTTGATTGGAATGGAATTTATCGATATTCCTGAAAAGATTAGTGATAAATTAATAAAATATGTTTTCCAACGACAGAGAGAACTGATCCGAAAAGGGGTGTTGTAATGTCCATGATCCGGGTCTTAGTTGTAGATGATTCAGCCTTCATGCGAAAAGTCATCTCTGACATTGTAATTAATGATAGTAATCTTGAATTGGCAGGAACCGCTAGAAATGGCAAGGATGCTTTAGCTAAACTAAGTTTACTAAATCCAGATGTAATTACTTTAGATGTAGAGATGCCTGAAATGAATGGCTTAGAGGCTTTGGAAAAAATCATGACTATCCGTCCTACTCCAGTTATAATGCTTAGTTCTTTAACTCAAGCCGGTGCTAATATAACTATCCAGGCTTTAGCTAAAGGTGCAGTTGATTTTGTACAAAAACCCGGAGGTTCTATATCTTTAAATATTCACGAGGTTGAGAAAGAAATCGTAGAAAAAATCAAACTGGCTTCTAAGGTTAATTTAAAGCACTTACATAATCCCCCTATAATTATTAATATGGCAAAAAAATTAGTTAATAAGCCGTTTAAAAAAGAAGATCATAGTTATCTGGGTTTCCCATTAGTATTAATTGGAACTTCAACTGGAGGACCCAAAGCTCTACATAAACTTATAGAAAATTTAAAAGAAATTACAAATGCAGCTATTCTTGTAGTTCAGCACATGCCTCCCGGGTTTACAAAATCTTTAGCCCAAAGACTAGACAGTTTGACACATTTAAAGGTAAAAGAGGGAGAAAACGGTGAAGAAATTAAACCAGGTTTTGTATACATCGCACCGGGTAATTACCAAATGGAGGTAAAGGTAAAAAATATTTGTCAGCTATACTTATACATACACCAGGGACCATTGATTACTGGGCATAGACCCTCAGTAGATGCCTTATTTAATTCAGTAGCCCAAACAGATATAAATAAAGTGGTTGCTGTAATAATGACTGGTATGGGTCATGATGGAAGGGAAGGACTTATTAATTTAAAACAAAAAAACTGTATTTCTATAGCTGAGGCTGAGAACACATGTGTTGTTTACGGAATGCCTAAAGCAGCAATACAAGCAGGATGTATTGACAAGATTGTCCCCTTACATAATATTCCTGACGAAATTATCAAAAGCCTAAATCTAATCTTATAGTCTGGAGGTGGTCAAATGAATAAAAGTGAGTATATGGATTTGTTTATCGAGGAGACACGTGAACATTTACAATTTTTAAATGAAGGCTTACTACAGATCGAAAAAAAACCTGATGATGATGGACCAATAAATGAAATATTTCGGGCGGCCCATACCATAAAAGGGATGGCTGCAACTATGGGTTTTGAGCAAATCACAGAAATTACCCACAAAATGGAGAATTTATTAGTTAAAATTCGAGAAAAGGATTTAGTTCTTTCTACTGCAATAAGTGATGTATTATTTGGCTGTGTGGATACTTTAGAGCAAATGCTAGAAAATATTATCCAAGGTCAAAAGAAAGAAATTGATATATCTTATTTAATTACTCAATTAAATAATTTTGAAAACCCGGTACATATCTCTAAAATAGCTACTATAAATGAATCGATAAATAACTCCTGGAATGAATTAAACGAATATGAGCATACGCTAATAGTTGAAGCACAAAAACAAAATTTAAATATTTATAGATTTTCGATAAATGTTTCCTCTGATTGTGTTATGAAATCAGTTCGGGTTTTTATGGTTTTTAAAAGTTTAGAGGGAATAGGAGAAATAATAAAATCTGTACCTAGTTCCCAAGACTTAGAAGATGAAAAGTTTGATAATGAATTTACAGTTTATTTTGTGTCAAGTAAAGATAAGGAAAATATCCGAAAAATAATTAATCAAATAAGTGAAATTTCACTAGAAAATCTTGAGGTTTATAGCTATGAAAATACAGAAAATACTGAAAAAACAGCTGGCGGCTTGGAACAAGAAGAGTCTAATGAGACAACAAATTATGTTAAGACAAAAATTCATCAAACAGTTCGAGTTGATATAAATAAATTAGATAACTTAATGAACTTAGTAGGAGAACTAGTAATTAATAAAACCAGATTAGAACAGATTTTTAGGACGAATGATGTAGCATCTTTAAATGAAACAGTGGAACAAATTGATAGAATTACAACTGATTTGCAAAATGTAGTGATGAATGTTCGGATGGTGCCTATAGAACAGGTATTTAACCGGTTTCCGAGAATGGTTCGAGACCTTTCCAAAGAACTTGGAAAAGAGGTAAATTTAAGCTTAGAAGGCAAAGAGACAGAACTAGATAGAACAGTTATAGATGAGATCGGAGATCCTTTGGTTCATTTATTACGAAATGCTATTGACCATGGAATTGAAAACCCTGAAATTAGAAGTGGTAAAGGTAAAAATAAGGCTGGCACTATAAGGCTTATTGCAAGGCAAGAAGGAAATTCTGTTGTTATTATTGTTCAAGATGATGGACAAGGAATAAGCCTTAATAAAATTAAAGAGAAATCTTTAGAAAAAGGTGTTGTAACAAATAAAGAACTTGAACAAATGGACCAAAATAGTATTCTTAATTTAATCTTTAGTCCAGGCTTTAGTACCGCAAGTACTATTACTGATGTTTCTGGTAGAGGAGTAGGCCTAGATGTAGTGAAATCGAAAATTCAAGCCTTGAGTGGAAATGTTTACGTAGAAAACAAAGAAGGTGAAGGAACAAAGTTTACTATCAAATTACCATTAACCTTGGCAATTATTCAAGCTCTATTAGTAAAACTTGGGACTGAAATATATGCTGTTCCTCTTGCTAATATTGATGAAACTACTGGTATTACCGATGACTTGATAAAGAATATACAAGGTCAAGAAGTAATGGTTTTGCGGGGTAAAGTCTTACCTTTAGTGAGATTATCAGAAATTTTTGAGGCTGGAGGCTCTGAAAAACCCGATGAAATTTATGTGGTTGTAGTAAGAAAGGGTGAAAAACAGATAGGTTTAGTTGTTAATGAGTTAATAGGACAACAGGAAATAGTAATTACATCTTTAGGGAAATTGCTTTCCGGTATACCGGGGATTGCTGGTGCTGCTATCCTAGGCGATGGTAAGGTTTCCTTGATTTTAGATGTAGGAACACTGTTTTAGAGGGGGTAAAATAGATGGAGGATATTCAAATAGTTGCATTCCGCTTAGCAAATGAAGAGTATGGGGTCAACATTTTAAACGTTCAGGAAATAATTCGTCCCACTTTGGTTACAAGGGTTCCAAAAGCACCTAATTATCTTACTGGGGTAATTAATCTCAGAGGCAATGTAGTACCGGTAGTTAACCTGAGAAAAAGATTCGGTATAAATAAAGAAAAAAACAATGATAACAATACCAGGATTATTATTCTTAATGTTTCTGATTTAAAAGTCGGGATTATAGTGGATAGTGTTACAGAAGTACAACAGATTACTAAAGAAGATATTGAAGAACCTAATCTAATTGAGTTTTTAGATAATAAATATGTTCAGGCAGTGGCAAAACATGATAATCGTTTAATCATTATACTTTATTTACAAGAAATTTTAGAGTTAGGGTCTGAGAACACGGTCAAAACTGCTAATTCTAAGGAGTGATTTAAATGGATTTTGAGCAGTTAAATTGTTTGCAAAAAGATGCTTTAAAAGAAATTGGAAATATAGGAGCAGGAAATGCTGCAACAGCTTTGTCTACGCTTCTTAATAAAAAAATCAATATGTCTGTTCCCAATATTTTTATTTTACCTTTCGCCCAAGTTGTAGAATTAATGGGTGGGGATGACACCCCAGTGGCAGGAGGATATTTGCAGGTTGAGGCAAAAGCGCCAATGAGTATACTTTTTGTGATACCTGAAGAAAGTCTAAAGTTATTTTTAAAAATTCTAGTCGGTAAGCAAGAAGCAGCAACTATAACTTTAGATGAGATGGATATATCGGCTTTAAAGGAAGTTACTAATATATTAGCTGGATCATACTTAACGGCTTTAAGCGGTTTCACGAATATGGAGTTTAACCCTTCGGTGCCTGCCCTTGCTTTTGATATGGTAGGAGCAATTTTGGGAAATGTTTTACAGCTTTATGGAGAAGTAAGTGATTATGCTCTTGTAATTGAAAGTGTATTTTTGGAAGAAGAAAAGGAAGTCAAAGGGCATTTTTTCCTCTTGCCAGAGCCAGGTTCTCTGGAAATTCTGCTTAGGGAATTAGGAGTTGTTTTTTAAATGGATGTAATTAAAGTTGGCATGGCAGATCTTGCTGTTTGTAAAGCACCTCAAAAGCTAATTACAACCGGTTTAGGCTCGTGTGTGGGTATTTGTCTTTATGATACAGGAAGCAAGGTGGGGGGTCTTGCCCATATAATGCTTCCTGATAGTACCCAGGCTAGAAATAATCAAAATAAAGCTAAATATGCTGACACAGCAATAGTTGAGACAATTAACAAAATGCTTGTTTTAGGTGCAGAAAAAAGCCGTATTTTCGCTAAAATTGCTGGTGGTGCGCAAATGTTTAATTTTGCTGGTACAAGTAGTATTATGAGGATTGGTGAAAGAAATACTGAGGCTGTAAAAAAACATTTAGAAATGTTGCGAATTAGAATTATGGCTGAAGATACTGGAGGTAATTTTGGAAGGACAATAACCTTTGATCCAGAAAACGGGAAATTGCATATTAAAACAATCAATCAAGGGGAAAAGATTGTCTAAATCGGGAGTGGTGTGATGGATGACAGAAAAGAACTGTGGCAGCAATTCTTTAATAATCCCAGCGGCGAAAATAGGGAGCGTTTAATATTATCCTATGCCCCTCTAATAAAGTATTGCGCTCAAAGAATATATTACGGTTTACCGGGTAGTGTGGATTTTGACGACCTTTTATCTTATGGTTCTTTTGGGCTTATTGATGCAATAAATAAATATGATCCTAAGCAAAACAATAGCTTTGAAGGCTACGCAGTTTTAAGAGTAAGAGGAGCAATTATCGATGGTTTAAGAAAGATGGATTGGGCTCCGCAATCCTTAAGAAGAAAAGCTAAAGAAATTGAAAAAGCCTATTTTTTACTAGAACAAAAACTAGGTAGAAGTGCTTCCGATTATGAAGTGGCTGAATTAATGGGAATAAGTAAAGCAGATTTGGAGAAACAACTTCAGATTGTAGGTAACTTATCAATAATATCTTTAGAACAGCCAATAGATCAGGGCGAAGGTGATTTCTTTACTTTGAGTGATTTTTTACCTGATAATGCTAGCCCTGATCCTATTGAGAGTATTGAAAAGGACGAAATTAAGATGCATTTAGAAAAGGCTCTACTTGACTTAAATGAAAAAGAGAAATTAGTAATTACTCTTTTTTATTATGAGGAATTAACCGTAAAGGAAATCAGCAGAATTTTAGAATTAACAGAAGGTCGGATATCGCAAATTCATAAAAAAGCAATTTCAAAGATGAAAGGAAAAATTAAGCAGATTTTTTCTTTTTGATAATTTCAAGAATAGGAGGTGTGGAAGAATAGACTTATATAGATTAATATTAAAAACAGATGGGTTATATGTAACTTCGGACAATGTAGATAGGGAACACGTGCTATCTTTACTGAAAAAGGAATTGACATTAAGAAAAATTCAAATTAACTATCAGATATTGGAGAAATGGATTGATTTAAATTCATTAGAGCCTTTAAAGCTAACTGATAATATGAATTTAGATTTAGGTGGGAAATTCGATGTGGAGGTTGATGCGCATTTATTAAACGCATACTTGACGATTTTTCCAGCCATCGAGGGTCAACATAAAATAAATTTGTCTGAAATAAAAGGTATTTTAATCAATAGAGGGATTACTTGTGGTGTTGATGAAGTAAAAATTATGATTGCTCTAGCAGAAAATAAGCTTATTAGAAGTTTGCCTATAGCCAAGGGTCGTGAACCAATGGCAGGTAAAAATGCAGAAATTAAATATTATTTTTATGAAAAAGGGTTAAAAATAAAACCTAAGGAATTAGAAAATGGAAAAGTGGATTTCTATAATATTAGTTTAATTCAAATCGTAGAAAAAGGACAACTTCTTGTTGAAAAAATCCTTGCCACAAAAGGAATACCAGGTATAACAGTAACTGGACTGGAGATTCCCGCATTAAATGGAAAAGATGCTATTCTTCCTATAGGTAAAAATTTAACCTTATCAGCAGATAGTTTAAAAGGATATGCTAACTGTGAGGGTCATGTTGTTATAGTAGATCGCAGAGTTTCGGTACTACCTGTCTTTGAGGTGGCCAGTGATGTTGATTTTTCTACAGGTAATATTGATTTTGTAGGAAATGTAGTGGTAAAAGGTAATATTAAAGATGGGTTTAGTGTTAAAGCCAAGGGTGATGTGGAAATATATGGGAGCGTAGAAGGTGGACATGTTTTTGCTTCTGGGAATATTTTCATCAAAAAAGGAGTCAGAGGACTAAAAAAGAGTAAAGTAGAAGCTCAAGGCAGTGTTTACTGTAATTTCGTGGAATATGCTCATATCAGTGCTGCTGAAGATGTTATAGTTAATGAGGCAATTATGCACAGTATTGTAAACAGCGGATCAATAATACAGGTCGGTGGAAGAAAAGGTTTAGTAGTCGGTGGTATTTGTCGGGCGGGTAAAGCACTGATTTGCAAAAATATGGGTTCAAATCTTGCAACTATTACAACTATCGAGGTTGGACTAAAACCGGAGCTACGTTTAGAATATAAAGATGTCTGTGAAAAACTTGTACATTCAAAAGATAATTATCAAAAAACAGTGAAAGGAATAAAGCTTTTAGGCGATCTAAAAGAAAAAATAGGTAATCTCCCTTCCGATAAAAATATATTGCTAGCAAAATTACTTCTCACAAAAGGACAATTAGATAAACAGGAGGAGGATTTGTCCTTAATTAAACAAAAGCTAGAGGAGCAAATTAAGGAACTTGAAGACGGATATATTAAAGTATCGGGAGTAATTAATTGCGGAGTAAATGTCGTTATCGGGCGGGCTAATAAACACTTTACTACGGAACTATATAATCTTATGTTGCGTCAAAAAGGTGTTGATATCAGCATTTCTCCTCTAGCTGATGAAAAAGGAGAGTGAACTGAATGTCGTTAAAAGCAATAGATATGCAGGTCCTTGTTCCTCGAAGTCATGATGTAGGTAAAATTCAACAATTACAATTACAACAACAACAGAATCAAAGTCACCATACTGGAGTTGAACTTCGCAGAGATTCTAATGTTCAACAGACCTCAGTAAACAAGTTGGAGGATACCGGAAAAAAAATAATGGATAATAACAAAGAATCCAATAAAGATGGGTCTAAAAGGCGAAACAATTCATCTGAACCAAGTGAGCAAGAAGAAAAAGAGGAATGCTCACCAAAACATCTAGGTAATATATTAGATATTCATATATAGGTGATAGAAATGATAGGATATATTTTAGGAATTTTAACAACCTTGTTAATTGTTTGGCTGTTTCTAAGGATCCAAGTAAATTCATTTTTAAATGCCATTGCTGAGGCTAAACAAATTGAGAGTAATTTAGAAAAGCTTTATGAGCAATACATGAAAGTTTCTGATGAAATCATTTATGATTTAGGGCTAAAAATTGAAGAAGGCAAAGAAGCTTTAATTGATATTGAAAAGAGCTCAATGATAAGCACTAATGAAGATAAATCAATTACTAATAGAAATACTCGTAATAAGAAAAAGGAAAAAAAAGCATATGAAATAAGGTTGTCATCGCAACAACAATCTATGCTGCAGTTATCTAAAGCAGGGTGGAGCATTAAAGATATTTCTCAAAACTTAGGAGTTGGGCAAGACCAAGTTGCTATGGTTTTGCATATCTATAAGGATGGTACATTAGTATAATACTTGAGATTAACTCGCTATTTCCGATATTTTCCGGAATAAGATATTGCTTAAATGAATTTACTGTGATAAAATAATTTTTGGTGTTACTACACACGTCTTTGGATTTATTTTAGGGTGCCGCTAAGGTCTAAAATGGAGTTGAAGAAGGCGGAGGAAAAAAACCAACAAGGAAAGGAGGTGCCAAAGCAATGGCTATAGTCTCCATGAAACAACTTTTAGAAGCAGGTGTTCATTTTGGACATCAAACAAGACGCTGGAATCCCAAAATGGCTCCATATATATTTGCTGAGCGAAATGGCATTTATATTATTGATTTACAAAAGACTGTAAAAAAAGTAGTTGAGGCATATGAATTTGTTCGCGAAGTAGCAATGGACGGAAAGCCAATTCTTTTTGTAGGTACAAAAAAACAAGCTCAGGAAACCGTTAAAGATGAAGCCCTGAGATGTGGAGAATACTTTGTTAATGAAAGATGGCTAGGCGGAATGCTAACCAACTATAATACTATTAAAAAACGGATTGATCGTCTTTTTGAACTAGAGAAAATGGAAGAAGATGGCACTATGTCTGTTTTGCCCAAAAAAGAAGTAATTAAATTAAGGGGCGAAAGCGAACGTCTGGAAAGATTTTTAGGTGGTATTAAGAATATGCCACAACTTCCGGGTGCACTTTTTGTTATTGACCCGAGAAAAGAACGTATTGCTGTCGCTGAAGCAAAACGGTTAGGTATACCAGTTGTAGCAATAGTAGATACTAACTGTGACCCGGATGAAATTGATTATGTAATTCCTGGTAATGATGATGCTATTAGAGCAGTTAAATTACTTTCATCTGTTATGTCTGATGCGGTTTTAGAAGCTAAACAAAGTGATACAAATTTAGTAGTCGGAGAATAAAGTTTTGGATAGAGGGGGTAACCAAACGGGGAACAGGGACCCCAGTTGTGGCTGCCCCTTCTTTTTGACAAATAACTGAAGTGATTTTTAAGATGTATTTATATTTATCCAATTACTAGTGGTTCTATTTTTAGATAACATGATTTTACATAAAATATTTTTTGGTTATGCTACTAGATATAAAAAAAGGGGGTACTAATATGACTATTTCTGCTGGAATGGTAAAAGAATTGAGAGAAACGACCGGTGCGGGGATGATGGATTGCAAAAAAGCTCTTGTGGAAACCAATGGAAATATGGAAAAAGCTATAGAATATTTAAGGGAAAAGGGTTTAGCCGCAGCAGCTAAAAAGTCAGGTAGAATTGCTGCTGAAGGAGTTGTAGCTTCTTATATACATATGGGTGGTAAAATCGGTGTTTTAGTTGAAGTAAACTGTGAGACAGATTTTGTTGCTAAAACTGAGAAATTTAAGGAATTGGCGAGAAATATAGCTATGCAAATTGCTGCAAGCAAACCGGAATTTATTAAAAAAGAAGAAGTTCCTCATGAACTAATTGAAAAGGAAAAAGAAATATTAAGAGCTCAAGCATTGAATGAGGGAAAACCGGAAAGCATTGTCGATAAAATGGTTGAAGGTCGAATAGAAAAATATTATAAAGATGTGTGTTTGTTAGAACAACCATTTATTAAAGACAGTGATAAAACAGTAAGTAAAATGATATCCGAAGCCATTGTCGAAATCGGTGAAAATATCAATATTCGTCGGTTTAGTCGGTATGAATTAGGTGAAGGTATTGAAAAGAAAAAAGATGATTTTGCTGCTGAGGTAATGGCTGAAGTTAATAAAAAATAGCCACAAGGAGAACACATTGTGTTCTCTTTTTTGAAGGGAATAGAAAAAAGGAATTATAGGTAAAATGTAGAAGATAATAGACTGGAGGTAGTTACGCCTTATGGATCAGCCAAAATATAAACGGGTTATTGTAAAGCTAAGTGGAGAAGCCTTAGCTGGAGATTTTGGTTATGGATTAAATCAAGAAATATTAAATTCTATCGCCAATCAAGTTTCGGAAATTGTCGATATAGGAGTGGAAGTCGCCATAGTTGTAGGGGGCGGTAATATTTGGCGAGGTGTTGCGGGTAGTTCGAGGGGAATGGATAGGGCTACTGCAGATTATATGGGAATGTTAGCAACCGTAATAAACTCTTTAGCTTTGCAGGATGCTTTGGAAAACTACCAGGTTGTAACCAGAGTCCAAACAGCCATTGAAATGCGGCAAATTGCCGAGCCATATATTAGAAGAAGAGCTATTCGCCATCTTGAAAAAGGAAGAGTAGTAATATTTGCAGCTGGAACAGGTAATCCATATTTTTCTACAGATACTACAGCCGCTTTAAGGGCAGCTGAAATTGAAGCAGAAGTAATATTAATGGCTAAAAAAGTAGATGGTGTTTATGATGCTGATCCAGTTACTAATCCGGGTGCAAAAAAGTTTAGTGACCTGGGTTATATTGATGTATTAAATAAAGGGCTTGGTGTTATGGATTCTACTGCAACATCCCTTTGTATGGATAATAACATTCCGATAATTGTTTTTAGTCTTAACGAAACGGGTAATATTAAGAAAGTAATAATGGGTGAAAATATTGGAACCTATGTTGGGAGGGAAAAAAATGATTGACGAAATTATTATGGATTCGGAAGAAAGAATGCAAAAAACCATTGAGGTATTAAGAAAAGATTTTGCCAGTTTAAGAGCAGGTAAAGCAAATCCGGCTATCTTAGAAAAAGTTCATGTTGATTATTATGGTGTACCTACACCCATTAACCAAATGGCTAATGTAAATGCACCTGAAGCCCGACTTCTAGTAATCCAACCTTGGGATAAGAGTATTATCCCCAATATTGAAAGAGCTATCTTAAAATCTGACTTAGGATTAAATCCTTCAAGTGACGGTACTGTTATTCGTATTATGATTCCCCAGCTAACTCAGGAAAGAAGAAAAGAACTTGTTAAAATTATTAAGAAAAAAGCCGAGGATGCTAGGGTAGGTATTAGAAATATTCGTAGAGATGCAAATGATCACTTTAAATCTTTAGAAAAATCTAAAGATATTACTGAGGATGAAGGTAAAAAGGCTCAAGAAGACGTACAAAAAGTAACGGATAAGTATATAGCAGAGGCGGATAAAGTACTAAGTAATAAAGAACAGGAAATAATGGAGATTTAAGCCATGGATCTAAACGACTTTTTAGCTTGTGATTTTGAAAATGCGCAAAGAGAATTAAGAGAATGTGGCTATATTATTAGTGATATAAAGTACTTAAATAACCCGCCAGGTACAATTAAGATTGTCAGAATAGGAGAAGTTTTTTCTAAAAATATAGAATTAGTTGTTACTTATCATCACAATACGCTAGGTTTATAATTTCTTATATAAACCCCCTATAGTTTACATAAAGGGGGTTTTCTTATATTATATATAAGGAAAGATTGGAAAAGCGGAGGTTATTATGGCTTTTTTTTCTAAGAAAAAATCTATTGAAAAAGAGGATATTCTAGCTAAACCATTGCCAAAGCATATCGCCATAATTATGGATGGGAATGGTAGATGGGCTACTAAAAGGGGGTTGCCTAGAGTAGCCGGTCATCGTGCTGGTGTGGAGTCACTTAAAAATATTATTCAGTTTTGTTTAGATATAAATATCCCCTACTTAACTGTATATGCCTTTTCCACCGAAAACTGGAAAAGGCCCAAAGAAGAGGTAAGCACTTTAATGAATTTAATTATTGAATACATCCAAAGAGAGCTGAATATTTTACATAAGAATGGGGTAAGAATAAATCCTATCGGCAAAATTGAGGATTTACCAGATAATACATTAAAATATATTATCGATGCAAAAAATAGTACACAAGAAAACAATAAACTAGTATTAAATGTTGCACTAAATTACGGAGGCAGGACTGAAATAACTCATGCTGTAAGCTTGATTTGTCAAAAAATGAAAAAGGGTGAATTAGCTTGTGAGGACATTAATGAAGATTTAATAGGACAATTTTTATATACATATAATCAGCCTGATCCTGATCTGATGATTCGGCCCTCTGGGGAGATGCGAATTAGCAATTTCCTTTTATGGCAGCTAGCATATTCTGAATTTTGGGTTACTAATGTATTGTGGCCTGATTTTAAGCCGCAACATTTAGTTAATGCTATATATGATTTCCAAAATCGTGATAGAAGATTTGGCGGATTAAATTTTAGTTAAGTGTGGTGTAAACATGCTGTGGTTAAGAATTATTAGTGCATTGATTGGGATACCCTTGTGGGTGTTTATAATATCGATAGGTGAGAGTTGGTTAGCATTAGCTGTTTTATTTCTAATTATAATTGGTACTTTTGAATTTAAAGCAATGCTAAAAATTAGAGGCAACAAAATACTTTTGGTTCCAATAATATTGGGTGAGTTAGTCCTTATCTGGGGTGCTTGGAGTCAATCTGCAAACTGGTTTAATTATGGATTGGGTTTAAGTTTTTTTATTATTTTATTTTATTCTGTATTCAAATACCCAAAGATAAATCTAGAGGACATTTCAGCTAACATTTTTATTTTAATATATGTTGGTTGGTCATTAACCCACATAGTTTTGTTAAGGAATACCTTTAATGGTGCACTTGTTTTAGTATATTTATTTTTAGTAATCTGGTCAACTGATACAGGAGCTTACTTTGCTGGTAGGTTTTTTGGAAAGACAAAGCTAGCCCCTTTGGTAAGCCCAAAAAAAACTATTGAAGGAGCAATAGGAGGCTTGTTATTGGGTCTACTGGCAGCTTTTATATTCAATTTGTTTTTCCAAATTTTTACCGCCCCTATCTTATTTGTTTCAGCTTTTTTAATATCTATTCTAGGGCAAGTAGGAGACCTAGTAGAAAGCTGTTTTAAAAGACTAGTAGGAATAAAAGATTCTGGAAAAATAATTCCTGGTCATGGAGGTATTTTAGATCGATTTGATAGTACAATATTAACAGCACCTGCATTATTTTATCTATTAGCTTTTTTAGATAAATAAGATGGGGTGAAATATTGCATAGTGACCTATATAAAGCATTGAAAAAATTAATCTCCATTTCAACAATTGTAATTGGGTTGTTAGGTATTTATCTTCTTGTGGAATATATTTTCCCATTCCTAAAAATTTCGGCAAATGTATTATTAGGTGCTCTTAGTCCATTTATACTTGCAGTAATAATAGCTATCATAATCGACCCTCTGGTAAATACCTTAGAACAGAAATTAAAGCTGCCTAGAAGTTTATCCGTGTTCTTATCTCTATTGGTTGTTGTGGGTATTTTCTCAGTGTTCATAGTTTTTATTAGTTCCCGAATGGTTGTAGAGTTGATGCAATTATCGGGGAAGATACCCGCAATAAATAAATATGTGCTTGATGAAGGTTATGAAATATTTAAGGATATTCGTTTATTTATTACGACAAATCCCCTACCTCTTGAAGTTCAGCAAGCAATAGAAGATAATATGGTGGAATTTGCAAACTCATTCAAAGTATTTTTAGGAAGAGCAATAGAGTTTTTGATTAATTTTCTTGCAACCTTGCCCTTGATGTTTACTATAATTATTGTTTCAGCAGTAGCTACATTTTTTATTAGTAAGGATAAGGAATTAATTACTAATTATTTGATTAATCTGGTTCCAGTTAAAGCTTTATTGCCTTTAAATAAAATCCTCAAAGCAATGAGTGCAGCACTGATAGGATTTATGCGAGCCCAATTACTACTAATTTCTATGACGGCTATACTGGCAGTTTTTGGTTTGTATCTATTGGGGGTAGATTTCGCTATTACTATAGGCGTTTTAGTGGGCATTGTTGATTTAATCCCGATTCTAGGTCCTGGTAGTATTTTCGTTCCATGGACTATTTGGCATATATTTATTGGTGATTATAGATTTGGGATTGCTTTACTAATTTTATATGGAATTCTAATTACAGTTAGACAGCTAATTGAACCAAAAATTTTAGGAGATAGCATTGGACTTCACCCCTTAGCAATATTAATGTCAATTTTTATAGGTTTAAGATTAATGGGAATGAAAGGTATTTTCATTGGTCCATTGGTGTTATTGATAATTAAGTTGTTTATCCAAGCAAAAAATAAAAAAAGGAGAAGATAAATTGAAAAAAATTGCCCTTTTAGGTAGTACTGGTTCAATAGGGACTCAAACTTTACAAGTAATTGATGAAATCAAGGAGTTTAAAGTACAAATATTATCCGCCCATAAAAATACTGAACTAATAATTCACCAGGCGCTTAAATATCAGCCACAATTTGTAATTCTTACCGACGAAGAAAGCTTTCATAAAGTAAAAAATGCATTAGAGCATTTACCCATAAATGTAATGTTTGGTATAGATGGAATTCTTCGTAGTTTAGTTGAAACTGAACTTGACTTAGTAGTGGCAGCTATATCTGGTGCTAGTGGCATACAACCTACTCTAAAGGCCTTAGAATTAGGAATTAATGTAGCCTTGGCAAATAAAGAAGCTATTGTTGCAGCAGGGTACCTAGTAGAGCAAATTCGGGTTAAAACAGGAGCAAAAATATTACCAGTAGATAGTGAACATTCTGCAATAATGCAGTGTTTAGAACCAGATAGCCAGTCTTTAGAAAAGATTATCCTTACCGCTTCTGGTGGACCCTTCTGGACGTACAAGCATGAAGATTTATTCAATGTTAAACCTAAAGAAGCTTTAAAACATCCCAACTGGAATATGGGCAAAAAAATAACCATAGATTCCGCAACATTAATGAATAAAGGGCTAGAGGTAATTGAAGCCCATTGGTTATTTAATATGGCTTATGATAAGATTGATATTGTTATACATCCCCAAAGCATTATTCATTCAATGGTACAATATGGTGATGGATCATTTTTAGCACATTTAGGTCTACCTGATATGAAGGTTCCTATTCAATATGCTTTAACATATCCTAATCGTATAAATAACTCTTTTCCAAAACTAGACTTAACCCAAATTCAAAAATTGGAGTTTTTTGCCCCTGATCATACTAAATTTCCTTGTTTAAGTTTAGCGTATCATGTAGGGAAACAAGGTCAAACATTACCTATTGTCTTAAATGCAGCTAATGAGGTTGCAGTTGAGTTTTTTTTAGAAGAAAGAATTTCTTTTTTAGAAATTCCTGTTTTGATTGAGACAGTGTTAGAAAAGCACAATCCTTTTTCAGAATATAGTTTGGAAGATTTGCTGGAAATTGATAATTGGGCTAGAATGGAGAGCAGACAGTATAAAAATATGAGGTGATTTAAATTGCAGACAGCTTTTTTGGCGATAATTATTTTTGGTTTATTGATATTTGTCCATGAGTTTGGCCACTTTATAGTAGCCAAATTCGTGGGAATTCGAGTAGAAGAGTTTAGTATTGGTATGGGACCTAAGGCCTATTCTGTTCAAAAAGGGGAAACACTTTACTCAGTCCGAATTTTACCCATTGGCGGATATGTTAAAATGACTGGTGAATCAGGAATTGAAGAGGAGGATATTCTGAGTGTTAACGATCCAGGACGTTTTAATAATAAATCGGTGGCTCAAAGGGCAGGTGTTGTTGTCGCGGGGCCTTTAATGAATTTTTT
>JUEF01000033.1 GCA_000802045.1 Peptococcaceae bacterium BICA1-8 | reverse complement strand
GAAGAAGACTAGACTACCAGACTTCTGTTGTGGTACTTCAATGGTTGCCAGTGGAAGTTATTATTGTCCTAATTGTAAAGACAAATCAGCTAATGCCAAAACTTGTGATTGTGGAACAAGTATGATTCAAATATAGGCTAATATTAAAAGGGTTCAAGCTATTCTTGAACCCTTTTGTCCAGCTTATAGATAAATGCCAGTATTTCTGCTACTACCTCATACAGCTCAGGGGGAATTTCTTGATTTAGGTCAAAATCGATTAGTCGATCTACTATTTCTGGTTTTATTACTATAGGGATCCCTTTTTCAGCTGCAATAGCTAAAATTTTCTCCGCTATCTCACCTTTTCCTAAAGCCACTGCCTTGGGGGCGCTTTCAAGAGGATTATATTTTAATGCAACTGCTTTTTTTCTTTTATCCACCTATTATCACCTAGATCCTTACATCTATTCCTTTTAATTGTGTTTGGTAATCATTTATAGCTTCTTTTTCTTTCAAAAATGCATCGTCCAAAATTATTTTACATTCACCAGTAGTTATATTATGACTTTTTAATATACTCTTTAGCATTGATAAATTACTCTCTAAAAGTGAATAACCGGATTTTAATGCACAGATGAATTGGATGTCAACTTTTTCCCACCAGATAACATTGATTAAAATGTCACCTAAGTTGATAGAATTGAACAGAATATTTATCTCAAAATAAGAATGTTTATTATCTATATTTTCATTTTGATTTAATAAAAAGGAAAAACCTGACTCTTGTTCAAAAAGTGTGAAAAAAGCCAAACATAGCGTCGGATCTGTCAATATATTTATAGAATCTTTTACTTCTAAGGGTAAATTTTCTACTAGCTGCCTAATGGATTCTATATTTTCCTTGGAAATTTTGAGTCTTTTTTCAATCATCTTGTTAATTATTATTCTTATCTCCGGGGAATCCCCTAGGTTTAACTTTTGCAAGATATCCAAAACATTTAAACTATAATAGTTAGAATCATTTTTTAAAGAAAGCATTATTTTATCATCAGTAAGGCTTACAACTGTTAAAGATAATTGAGTGTCTTTGGGAAAACGGTAATCAGTCTGGGCATTAACCACAGTATTGCCTATTTTCAGCAATAATCCGTTTTGAGTATTATTTAAAACTATTGCTTGTATGGTTTGACCACTTTTCGAGAATAGGTTGTTTTCGTTATTAGTTTTAATATTAGTATTTAAACTAATAAGACCAATTTTATCCATTTTACCCCCAAACAAATCTACGTATTTCACTATGGAAATACGTAGATTTTACATCAATTAAAGAGTATAAAAAATAAATGCAATAGTCCCTGGTCCAACATGTGTGCCTACTACAGCACCAATATCGGAAATAAATATTTCCGTACAATTAAATTGCGCTAGAACTTTTTCATGTAATTTTAACGCGCTATCAAGACTGCTACTATGCACGATAGCACATTGGATTTTGGATTCTGAGGCTATATTAGCATTAGCTATATCGATCAACCGCTCAAGGGCCTTTCCTTTACCCCTGACTTTTTCATATGGATGCACTTCACCATCAGCAAGAGTTAAAATTGGTTTAATATTTAATAATGCTCCCATTATTGAACTGGCTTTTCCAATTCTACCACCTTTTTGTAAATATTCTAAAGTATCTACTACAAAGAAAATATTCATTTTAGATTGTAAATCAGTTATTATTTTGGATATTTCTTCTATATTTTTCCCTTCCTGAGCTGCCCGTGCGGCAGCAATTACAATAAGCCCCAATCCCATGGTAACCACTTGGCTGTCAAATACATTAATCTTGATGAGATCAGCTACCATAGATTTACCTAATAATGCACTTTGATAAGTACCGCTCAACTTACTTGAAAGGTGTATGGAAATTATTTCCTCGTTTCCATTTTGTGCTAATTCTTTAAAAACTGCTGCAAAATCACCTGGTGATGGCTGTGATGTAGTAGGCAATGTCTCACTTGCAGATAATTTAGCATAAAAATCCTTAGGACTAAGTTCCGTTCCCTCTAAATACGATATATTCCCAAAATTTACGGCGAGAGGAACTATGGTGATATCATATTGTTTTATTAAATCTAAAGGTAAATCAGCAGTACTATCTGTTACAATTTTGATTTTCGACATATTAGTCACCACCTCGTTTTTTTAAATCATTATTCTACAGATATTAGATAATAATAGAGAGGCTGACCGCCATAATGCAGTTCAAAATCCACATTAGGATAAAGCTTTGAAATACTTTGTAATAATTCTTCCGCCTGAGCTTCTGTGACATCTTCACCATAATAAAGAGTAATAAGTCCATCTTGATTATTAATTACTTTTTGTAGTGTACTTAAGATAACATCTTCAATTTCATCGGATACATAAGCAATTTCACCTTCAATAATTCCCATATTCTGCCCTGCCTTAATGAAAAAATCTCCATGCTGGGCATCTCTTACTGCATAAGTGATTTCGCAGGTTTTAACAAATGATATCGCTTCCTGCATTTTTTCATAATTAATATTGAGGTTTAGTTCTCCGTTAAATGCCATTAAAGCACTTATTCCCTGAGGGATAGTCTTAGTTGTAACAACTTTTGCAGGTTTAGAAGAGAGCTGTACCGCCTGTTGAGCCGCCAAAATAATATTTTTATTATTAGGAAGAATAATTATTTCTTTAGCATTCACATCCTCCATTGCAGACAAAATGTTTTCCGTGCTTGGGTTCATTGTTTGTCCGCCCGTTATTATAAAATCGACACCTAAACTGCGAAAAATTTCATTAATGCCTTCACCAGTACTGACGCCTATAACACCTATGTTTTTATTCGGAACAGCTATTTCTAATTCGCGACTCTGTTCTCGCATATTCTCGATTTTTATATCATGCAGCGACCCTAGCTTGCAACAATATTCTAGTACTAAACCAGGGTTATTAGTATGTATATGAATTTTGGTGATATTATCAGAACCTACTACTAGTACACAATCCCCTTTGTTCTCTAAAAATCCTCTAATCTGTTCTTGAGTGATATCACTTTCAGTCATTTTTTTGATAATTAATTCTGTGCAATATTGAAACTGTATGTCATTAGTATTTATTATAAAATTGCTAACTGGAAAAGTCTGAGTAACGTAAGACTTTTGTTCTTTAATTGCTTTTTCCTGAATTATTTCACCTCTGAAACCAGCTAGCATCCCCTCAATTACTGTCAATAATCCTTGTCCGCCAGCATCAACAACACCAGCTTGTTTTAGGACGGGTAGCATTTCAGGTGTTTTTGACAAAGTATGATAACCTTGTTCTAAATAAATTTCAAAGGCTTTTGTTATCTCAGTTTCATCAGTAACCTTAGAACTTAAGCTCTCAGAAGCCTCTCTGGCAACTGTTAAAATAGTTCCCTCTACAGGTTTTACTACCGCTTTATACGCTGCATCTACACCTTGGTTAAACGCTTTAGCTAATAAATGGGCATCTATTTTTTCTGCTTTAGAAAGTGCCTTTGCAAAACCTCCTAGTAACTGTGATAAGATAACACCTGAATTTCCTCTTGCTCCCATTAAAGCACCATAAGCCATAGCGTCAGCTGCTTTAGATAAATCAACATCCACTGGTAGCTTTTGAACTGCTTTAGCAGCTGAAGCAAGAGTTAGTGACATATTTGTCCCTGTATCTCCATCAGGTACAGGAAAGACGTTTAAACTATCTATTTTTGATTTTTCTATTTCTATTTTACTGGCACCGGTCAAAACCATGGCGCGTAAGGTAAAACCATCAATATATGTCTTATTCACCTTAGTGCCTCCTTAAATAAAATAACATCCCTAATAAATACGCTATTATACTAAGTAATTCCTTCAAAAATATTATGTTTTTATTTATTTTAGGGTCAAAAAGAAAATTATTAATTTTTTTAATATCCTTTGTCTATAATAAATAAGACAAGTTTAAATTTGGGGTGGAACAATGATACAAATTGATGATGCTGGAAGTGGTAGTCTTATTGGGGGCACAGGTATTGGGATTTTAAATACGGAAAATAACAAGTATTATTTTGAAGTAATACCATTGGAATTTTACCAGACAGAATTATTCCCTCAAAAAGCATACCAGGATTATGTAATAAAAATTGTTAAAAATGGTTTCCGTAAGCTGCAGGTCAATAAGACGCATATTATAGAGGTGTGCCAAGGCTATATGTTTGATAAGCTAAGAGATTGGTTGGATAAGAATAACTATCAGTGGAAAAGCACAAAAATTGACGGTGCTTTACAATTTAAGGTAGAGGAATCTTTTAATCAGTATGTAATTTGTCTTGGTCTGCCTGAAGCCTTTATCAAGCATGCCCGTTATGCCTTTGGCTTTCATCGACTATTAAAATGGGTTTTTGCTGATTTGGAAAATAGGAAAAAATTATGTAAAATCAGATGGAAAAGCTGGCAAAAATGGGGTTATATTGATAAAAGTATTTACACTAATAATTTAGGCTACGCGGATTACTGTTTAAAGTGTGGAAAAAAAATCAAACCACCCTTAAATGTAGTGACAATAGAATATAGCACTAATAAACCCGCAACTATTAATCTTCATAATGAATGTTACCAAGGAAAACTCAACCCTTTTCCGCCAGTTTTTTTACACCAGGTTTCTTTGATTAGCAGAATTTGTTCAGAAAACCTCCCAAAGCCTGATATTAAATTGGAAGAAAAAATTACTTTAAAAGAAGTCCAGAATAATTTAGCTGTTTTTAATAAATATGGTGAAAAGATAGGATATCTAAATTGCCGATTAGGCGAGAAAATTGCGTTTTGGATGGGAAAAGGTTTTAACTGGAACTGTGTTATTCAAGATCTATCAGAAAATAAATTACTACTTTTGGCTCAACTAGCTTAAACTCAAAACCACATTACTAGAGGAGGAAAAAATGAGAAGAAGAATTTTTAATTTATATTTATTCAAAATAAGCCCAATTATCCCTTTCATTATCTTAATGCTAATAATAGCTGGCTGCAACAGTGAAGAAAAAGAATTAAAAAAAGAAATAGAGCGAGAATTTAGTACCGCTATGGATGCATATCATGATATCTGGCAGGCCAAAGACATGGCACAAGCTGAAATCCTCGCAAAAAAAGCATTTAATAATAAAGAAATAATAAATGAAGTCTTACAGGCTTATAAAGCAAGCCTCGAAATTGACCAAGGAATCAACCTGACCGAGGAAAAATATAATATTTCAGTTATTAATCATGAATCAAAAACAGCGGATTTAAAAGTTAAAGCTACCCTTAAGGGTTTTCCAATTAGTCTGACATCAGGACATAAAAAGACAGAAAAATTACAAGACTTTTCATTTGGCCCTCATAATTTCAAAATGACAAAAGAGCAAGGTGACTGGAAAATATCAAGTTTCTAGTCCTCGCCCTTTTTTTCTTGTTGACACTTTACACAGTATCCATAAAATTTCAGCTGATGGTCTATTATTTTAAATCCATTTCTTTTACTTATAATAGCTTCTAAACTTTCCAATAAATCATCTTCGAATTCAAAAACTTTATCACATTCCAAACAAATTAAATGATGATGATGATGATCATCATCTTTACAAAACTCATATCTTGATCGCCCATCTCCAAAGTTCATTTTTTTCAGTATTTGTAATTCGGCCAGCAAATCAAGGGTCCTATACACAGTTGCTAAACCAATTTCGGGATGAGAGTGTTTTACAAATTGATACACATCTTCTGCACTTAAATGTTTTTCCATATTTTGAGCAAAGGCATTAATAATCACCTTTCTCTGGGGGGTAATTTTATAGTCTTTTGCTTTTAAACGAGTTTTTATATCTTCTAAGTAGGGCATATTTCCACCTTTATATTAAAAATAATAATTTATTATATCATATCAAAGCTATTTTCTCCAAAAATGGGGACTAAATATTACTAGTACTGTATAAAGCTCTAATCTACCCAATAGCATTAAAAAGGATAAATAAAATTTACCTAAAGAGGGAACAAAATTATAGTTTTGTGTTGGACCAACTAAACCAAGTCCAGGACCAACATTGCCTAAAGTAGCAGCAACTGAAGTCATTGCACTTAAAATATCTAAGCCAAAACCTGTCATGATAATAGATGAAAGCATAAAAAGCATCATATAGATAAAAAAGAACTGCAAGATATTAATTACAATATTTTCCGGAATAACCTTCTCACGGATTTTTAACTGGATAATCATTCGAGGATGTATTGCTCTTTTTAATTCTAAAGCAGTTTGCTTTAATAAAATTAGGATTCTACCCACTTTGATTGCGCCGCCTGTAGAGCCAGCACACCCTCCTATAAACATTAAAGTAAAAAGTATGCTCTTAGTTAAAAGTGGCCATTGGTCAAAATCATATGTGGCATAGCCTGTAGTTGTAATAATAGAAACTACTTGAAAGGCTGCTGCCGTTAATGCTTTATCCAAGGGCATATAAGCATTAGTTGCTAGTATGATAGTTATTATGGTAATTGAACTCAAAATAATATATGAATATAACCGAAACTCAGCACTTTTCCAAAATACTTTTGGTGTTTTATTATGAAGTAATGAGTAGTATAATGCAAAATTGGCACCTGATAGGAACATAAAGATGATTATTATCCATTGGATAATAGAATTATAGTAACCAATAGATAGGTTTTTAGTAGAAAAGCCCCCAGTAGCTACCGTTCCAAAAGTATGACACATTGCATCAAATAAATTCATGCCGAAAATCCAAAGTAAAATTATTTCGATAATTGTAAAAATAACATAAGTAAGCCAGAGTATTTTTGCTGTTTCACTAATACGTGGTTTTATTCTTTCTGCAACAGGTCCTGGGGATTCAGCTCGAAACATCTGCATACCCCCAACTCCTATAGAAGACAATACAGCAACAAAAAGAACAACAATACCCATACCACCTAACCAGTGGGTTAAGCTACGCCAGAATAGAATACCATAGGGCAGAACTTCTACATCTGTTAAAACACTAGCTCCAGTTGTTGTAAAGCCTGACATGGTTTCAAAAATAGCATCAGCTATATTTGAAAAGGTTCCTGAAATAAGGTAAGGTAATGCCCCGAAAATGCTAGCTAACACCCAGGAGAGAGAAACTATAGCGAAGCCTTCCTTATATCGAATTTCGCCGGGGTTTTTGATTCCCTTAAATAATAATAAACCGACAATAAAAGTTATAATAGAAGAGATTACGAAAGCCAAAAGGTCATGGCTACCATAATATAAAGACCATGCTAAGGGTATTAACATGCTTATGCCAATTATCATTAAAATAATTCCTAATGTTGAAAAAACCACTTTAAGATTCATAATAAACCTCGCTTACTTTGATGAAAAAAAGGCTTCTACCTTGTGTACAGCCTTAGGTAAGGCAAAAACAATAATCCTGTCATCAGGGGCAAGGTAATCATTCCCGGTTGGTATTAAGGCATCCTCACCTCGACAAATAGAACCAATTATTGCTCCCTCCGGGAAGGTTAAATCTTTTAAATATTTATTAACTATCTTAGCGTTATGAGGAACTATTAATTCTATCATTTCTGCTTTTGCACCACTTAACAAAGAAACAGAAATAATATTACCTCTTCTAATAAATTTTAAAATAGCAGCAGCTGTTATCAGCCTTGGACTGACTGCAATATCTATTCCTACTCTTTCTATTAGTGGGAGATAATCAGAACGTCTAATTTGAGCAATTGTTTTTTTAACACCCAAATGTTTTGCTAATAAAGAAACTAATAAATTCAATTTATCATCATCAGTTAGTGCAACAAAAGCATCAGCTTGGCCTGCTCCCTCTTCCTTCAATAAATCAATATCAGAACCATCACCATGCAACACTAATGCAGAATTTAAAAGTTTAGCAAGTTCCTTACATCTTTGATAGTTTTTTTCAATGATTTTTACTCCGACTTTCTTTTCCTCTAAAAGTTTAGCCAAGTAATAGCCTATTCTGCCACCACCTAAGATAATGACATCTTTAATTTTTGTTCTTTCCTTCCCGATCAGTTTTTCTATATGGATCATATCCTTTGTTTTAGCTAGAATAAATATTATATCATTTTTTTTAATAAGGTCATTACCCCGTGGAATTATCATCTTTTCGTCCCTAAGGATTGATACAATAACGTATCTGTACGAAAAATTTAAATCTTTCAAATATTTGTCGATAACTGGGGCATCATCACCTATTGCAAGCTCTAATAATTGAATTTTCCCATCAGCATAATATTCCACATCTATTGCTTCTGGAACTTCAATTAACTGTGCGATTTCTGATGCTGTTACTTTTTCCGGGTTAATTAATAAATCTATCCCTAAAATAGGAGTCTGTGTTAAACGATTGTTATCCGCGTATTCTGTATTTCTAACACGAGCAACTGTTTTGGGTACCCCATACTGTTTTGCTAAAACACAAGAAATCATGTTTAATTCATCAACTTCGGTAACGGCTATTAAAAGATCAGCATTAAATATGTCAGCTTCCTCCAAAATTGCCGAGCTTGCACCACTGCCTTGTATTACTTGGACATCAAGACTATCCTGAATTATTTTATACCTTTCCTCATCCTTCTCTATAACTACAACATCATGATTTTCATAAGACAATATCTGTGCAATATTATAACCGACTTTACCTGCACCAATAATAATAACCCGCAAATTATCCACCCCACAACAGACATTTTTAAGCTCGCTTTCATAAATGCTACCACTTTAGAAAATAGGTGTCAATCTTAATATTCCCTAAACATTTAGTACTATTACTTGGTATAAATATAGCTTCCGCGTGTAATACGGAAGCTATATTTATATTTATTTAATTTTTGTTTTTAATTTATCAAGTTCTTCTAATATTTTTGTACTGTTACCAGAGTTATTTAGAATATCCTGTAGTTTTGATTCAAATAATTCAAAGGTTTTAGTAAGTTCCTTTTCATAGTCAGAATCAACTTTAACAGTTTCTTTTGACTTAAATAATTCGATTGTTTCGCCTATTTTCGGAATTTGCACATTATTTTTGGTTTCATCTTCAATTACTTTTGCCAGCATTTGCATTCCTTCTGGCTCGCCGTGAACGAGAAATATCTTTTCGGGTTTACTACTAAACTTTTGCACCCATTCTACTAAAGCTTTTTGGTCAGCATGAGCTGAAAAACCTTCAATTTTTTCAATATCGGCATTAACTGCTACTTCTTCACCATGGATTCTCACAACTTTTTCCCCTTCTAGTATTCTCCTGCCTAGGGTACCTTGTGCTTGATATCCGACAAAAAGAACGGTTGTTTGAGACTTCCAAAGATTGTGTTTTAAATGATGTTTAATTCTACCTGCATCACACATACCACTGGCAGAAATTATTATGCTACTGTTCTTTAAAAAGTTTATTGCTTTTGATTCATCAGCAGATAATGTATACTTCAGACCAGGAATATCAAATATGCATTGGTTCTCCTCTTCCTTTAGTTTTGTGGCATCTTCATCATAAACGTCAGGGTATTTACAAAAAATTTCTGTTGCCCTGATTGCCAATGGACTATCTATATAAATATCTATTTTAGGTATTAAATCAGAATTAACTATTTTTTTCAAATGATATATTAAGTCCTGTGTCCTTTCGATTGCAAAGGCCGGTATAATTAAATTTCCACCTTTACGAATAGTTTTATTTATAATTTGAACAAGCTGGGTAGCTTTATCTTCGGTTTCAAGATGAAACCTATTACCATATGTGGATTCCATAATAACATAATCCGCTTGATCAATTATTGTAGGGTCGTTAATTATAGGTTGATTATTATTGCCAATGTCTCCGGAGAAAAGGATTTTTTTACCATCAACATATAGTTCAATCATAGCAGATCCTAAAATATGTCCAGCATCTTTAAAAATCGTTTTAACTTCCGGTAGTATTTCAACGGAAGAGTTATAGGCTACTCCTTCAAACTGTCCCATACATTTTTCAGCATCCTCAACAGTATATATAGGATCTAATAATGGTTTATTAGCTCTAGCTAATTTGCGGTTCTTCCTTTCTACTTCCATCTCTTGAATGTGACCTGAATCAGGCAGCATTATAGAGCAAAGCTCTTTGGTCACATTAGTTGTAAATATCTTACCCTGGAAGCCTTTATTACATAACCTGGGAATTAATCCGCTGTGATCAATATGAGCATGAGTTAAAACAACTACATCAATTTCGGAAGGATTAAAAGCAAAATCCCCATAATTTCGCTCCTTAAGCTCTCTTGAGCCTTGAAACAATCCGCAGTCAATCAAAATATTGGAACCGTTATCTGTTGTTAGTTTAAAACATGACCCCGTAACAGTCTCTGCTGCCCCATAAAAAGTAATTTTCATTTTGACCTCCATATTAAATATATTTTAATAAATTTATATTTGATTCCCCTGCTGAAAGCAGTACAATTAATTCCCACCACTTCAATAGATGGTAAATTAAGGAATATTGTTCTTTTAAAATTTCATCTGGCTGTATAAATGATTTAATAATTGGGTTTGCACCTGATATTATTCACTCTTTTCAGCCCTTTCTTCGTTAAATAGTGACAGGTATCCCTTGGTTGGATTTAAGCAATTTTTTTAATTTCTCT
>JUEF01000032.1 GCA_000802045.1 Peptococcaceae bacterium BICA1-8 | reverse complement strand
CGTAAGGGGTCAATGACACAGGGGTCATCACTCAAATTGATAAGCCATTCATAAGTTGAGCGGGCTTTTTGTTCAGCAGCCATGTCCTCATGCAAATCAGTAATGGGGTCACCTTTAGCTTGAATATAGGTAACGGTAAAGGGGTTGCCGGTGGCATCCACATAGAAAAGAGCTTTGTCATAGTCTGCATAATGACCGGCAAGGCCGGCAGCCTTTATTTGCTCCACACTGGCACCCCTCATTAACTGGTAAACCATAGCGGTGATTACCTCTAAATGCGCCATTTCTTCCGTTCCTATATCAGTCAATAAAGCTTTGGTTTTGCCGGTAGGCATTGTATATCTTTGGTTTAGGTATCTTAAAGAGGCAGCCAATTCGCCGTCCGGCCCGCCATACTTCTTGTTTTACTAACTTAATGGTGTTACTGGAATATGTATTAAATGTAAAATTGTGATGCACATGTATTGGAATATTTTTATAAATTTTTAGAAAGGAAAAAAATTTATTTATAGCAAAAATAACATAATAGGATTTATTGAATTAAATTAATATTATATACGGACGACCGAAATATTACATAATAGTATAATACCTTAATATTGCAGCGTTTAATGAATACTAATTATTGAACTTTTGTAGATAATAATATAATATAAAATTCTAGACGTTTTATAGTTTTTTGACTCTTGGTGGAGGTGCACCTTACCTCCATTTAATATATGACTATTTTTAAAGAAGGTGATGAAGATGAATCAAACTGAAAAAGCATATCTTTATATAAGAGAACGTATTTTGGAAGGCCATTATCAGCCTGCTGAGAAATTGGTTGAGAGCCAATTGGCGGATGTTATTGGGGTTAGTCGAAATACTATAAAAAAAGCACTATTAGAGTTAGAAAAGGAACAGTTAGTTGAAATTGAAATTAATAAAGGTGCAAAAATTAAGTCGTTTTCTATGGATGAAGTGATAAACTATTTAGAAATTCGCGAAGTTGTAGAAGGATTGATTATTCGTTCTTCAGCCGAACGTATTTCAAATGATGATTTAAGAAAGTTGCATGAGATTTTAAATAAAATGGAAAGGGAAATTCGAGAGCGTGAATTGGAAAAACATCCAAAATTAAATCAGGAGTTTCATAATATAATCAATAAAGCATCAAAAAATACACAAGCTGTTAAACTTGTCACTACTATCAAAACACAATTAATTAGGCATTCTTTTAAAATAATTTTAGTACCTGGTAGAGACAAAGATACTATAATAGAACACAAGCAAATTTATGAAGCATTAGAAAAACATAATCCTGACGATGCTGAAAAGGCAATAAAAAAGCATATACAAAGTGTCCGTAATATTATTTTTAAATATTTTAATTACCTTAGATAAAACTGGAATTTTTTTTATAAGTCTCTATAAACTGCGCCATATTGATATACCGTTATTTAAAATTTAGATTGATAAATGCATACACTTAGACTAATATAGTTGTCAGATGAATGGCCTTTAAAAGCAATAAATTTTTGTTGTTTTCGGCAATATAGATTAAAATGAAATGGTAATACTAAAATATAGAACATCTCACAAATGGGTTAATACTAGAGAGTAGGCCCAGCGTGTATTGTGATTTGGATGGAGGTAATGGGTGTTAATTGCACTCATTATTTTTTTTTATCTCTTTTAGAAAGGTTTGGACTAAGTATCCACGTCTGAAAGATAAACATCTTTATGATTAGTTAAATCTCTTATTTGTCGCAAAGGATTATCTCTATAAATAAGATAACGAAATTCTAACCAACTATTTCCCAAAATTGATTATAATATATTTTTAATTTTCTAAATTTGATAGTTGACAGGGTTTTTATTTCTGTGTTAGAATTGCTTTACAAAATTGTTTAACAATAATGTTGACAAAAATAACAAGTGGCGTAATTATCTAAAATTTTTGATTGGAGGTGTTTAATGTAACAATTATATAAGGTGTTGTTTATCCTTAATACATAATATTGCAAGTTTCTTTCTTGTCCATGATAAGTAATTGATATGATATTTTATATTTTGAAAGGGATGATATTTACATGGAGAATAAGAACAATGTACTTATTGTTTGTGCCCATGCTGCTGATTTTGTCTGGCGTGCTGGAGGTACAATAGCGAAATACGTAAAAAATGGTGCAAATGTATCTCTCGTTATTTTAAGTTACGGAGCTAGAGGCGAATGTAATGATTTGTGGAAAATGGAAGGACAAACATTAGAAAATATTAAAGCTGTAAGGAAGTCCGAAATAGAAGCAGCCACATCAGCGCTAGGTGTTAAAGATTATGAAATCTGGGATTTCCAAGATTATTTTATGGATATTACGGAAGAACGAATGATTATGTTGACTAAAAAAATTAGAGAAGTGAACCCATATCATATTATAACTCATCCTCCAAAAGATGCCTTTAACCCAGATCATGAAATTGTATCTAAATATGTAAAAGAAGCATCCGTATTAGCAATTTCACACTCTGCTGGGGTAAAGATAGAAGGTACAACACCAATTGAACAGCCACGTTTGTTTGGTTATGAACACCATGCGACTGAGATTAGTGAATATAAGCCTGATACTTTCATTGATATAACTGATACATTTCATATAAAAGAAGCTGCTATGAAATGCTTTAAAACACAAGATTTTATGATGCAACAATATTCTGACCGCGCTAAGATGAGAGCTAATCATGCAAGAAGGATTTCAGGAAATCCGGCGATTAAGTATGCTGAAACCTTTATGCGATTCTATCCTTATGTGGGAAGTGAATTGGTCTAATGAAAAACTATATAATTAAATCTGTTTCAAAAGTTGGTTCTGAATGGGTTGAAAAGTTTTCACTGTCGGATGTTTCCACTGTTTACGAAGCTCAAGGAAAGATTGGCTTATTACATAATCGGTTAAAGCCAATAATAGATGGATCATTCATTTGTGGACCAGTCGTTACTGCAATTTGTCCTGCAGGTGATAATTTAATGATTCATGCAGCGGTAGAAGTTTGTTCACCTGGGGACATATTGGTTGTTGCAATTATTGGGGAATCCAATGCAGGTATGATTGGGGAATTGCTTGTAAGTGGTCTGCAAAAAAAAGGTGTAAAAGGAATTATAATTGATGCTGGAACTCGCGATGTAGATATACTTCGCAAAATGAATTTTCCTGTTTGGACAAAAGCGATATACTCTCGGGGGACGTATAAATGTCGTCCAGGTTGGGTGAACGCTCCTGCTGTCTGCGGTGAATATTTGATAAATCCTGGTGATTTGATTATGGCTGACGATGATGGAGTTGTTGTGGTAAGGAAAGAAGATGTACAAAGTGTTTGGGAAAAAGCAAATCAGCGTATGATGAGAGAGGAGGAAGTAAGGAAAAAAATTGCAAGTGGAGAGATAAGTCTAGATTATAATGATTTACGCACAGTGTTAAAACAGAATAATGTAATATATTACGAGAATGAGGACCATTATAAAGCTGAGAACAGTGCCACATAATAATAGCTTATTTATATTTTATATTTTGGTAATTTTCGTAATTATGCTAAAGAGTATGGTAAAAAGATATATAGTAAAATATAATTGTTTATCAGAACCAGTTATAATGGGCTAATACTTTTCAGGTAGAAATGTTTACAGGCTAGTTATAAATAAGGGAGGTTATATAGTGAAAAGAGGTATTTTCCAAAAAGGTCTTATTTTATTAATTGTAATTACATTGTTTTTAGCGGTGGGTTGTTCAAATCAGCAAAAAACATCAGAAAACAATGGCTCAGATAATAAGCAAGCTCAGGAAAAAGATTCTGCAAGTAAAAGTAACTATCCCTCGAAACCGATTACATTTATTGTACCCGCAAATCCAGGTGGTGGATGGGATTTAACAGCTCGTGCGATGCAGAAAGTTTTGAAGGAAGAAAATTTAGTTGAGCAGGAAATTAAGATTTTGAACAAACCTGGTGGAAATGCTGAACCTGCTTGGCAGTATTTAAAAAATCAGGACAGCCATACTATATCAATTAATTCTGCTTTGATTTTAAATAATGTAATATTGGGTCGTAGTGAGTTAACATATAAAGATTTTACACCTTTGGCAACAATATCATCTGGCTGGGAAGCATTGGTTGTACCTGTAAATTCACCATATAAAACAGCTCAAGAGTTTATGGAACAGCTAGCGAAAGATCCTGAATCTTTAAAAATGGGACTGTTTAGTATAGGTAATAATGCTCATTTAACATTTATTCAAGCAGCTAAACAATTTAATGTTGATCCATCAAAAATCACTTTCCTTGTTGATAAAAGTGGAGCGAATATTGTTACACAATTAGCGGGTAACCATTTAGACGGAGCGACAATGTATGCGGCTGAAGCAAGAGAACTTGCTGAAGCTGGAAAAGTTAGAATATTGGCAGTTGCTACAGAGGAAAGAATGGCAGATTTCCCGGATGTTCCTACATGGAAAGAAATGGGGGGGATATCTTTAGGTAATTGGCGAGGTTTTATGGGTCCACCTAATATGACAGAAGAAGAAATTGCCTACTGGGATGAAGTATTTGAAAAGATGGCAAAAACGAAAGCATGGCAAGATATATTAGAAAAAAATCAATGGTCAGATTATTACAAAGATAGTAAGGAAACCATAAAATTACTAGATAACGATAATGAAATATATGCAGATCTTATTAAAGCAGCAGGGCTACTTAAGTAATTTATTGTCTAGTAAAGGGTCCCTATTGGGGATCCTTTATATTCTTAAATGGAGGTGAATAGGTGTATACTAAACGTCTTAATTTGCCGATAATCCTAATAATATTTAGTATAATTCTTTTTATTGGTTCTTTAAATATTCCAAAATCTCCATTAGGTAATCCTGATGCCCCAATGTATTTCCCACTACTTATAAGTATAGCTTTATTTGTATTAAGTGTTATTTATTTGATACAGGAATGGAAGAAGCGCCATGAAAACTTGGGGATACTAAACAAACTAAGAGCAGGTCGAACACCTCGATTGATTATTGGTACTTTAGTTTTATGTATTATTTACACTTTGCTTTTCGAAAGGATTGGATTTTTAGTTTCCGGAATGTTATTTTTAGGTGCTGAACTATCACTGGTAAATGGTTATAAAAAATGGATAACCAACGGATTAGTCTCCATTTTATTTACTTTGTTAGTATGGTATGGATTTTCTAAATTACTAGGTATCAATTTGCCGTAAGCACAAATTTTACATACATCCCCTTTTATGGTGCGTTTGGTTGGTTTTTTAACATAGAAACCAACCAAACCAATTTCTTAGATGGAAAGGGATGTGGGCTTTTATTGTACTTGATATATTCAACGTACTTAAAATTTAATCTCCTATTTTCTGTTTGGACGAGTAATAACAATAAACCAGAGTATGTGAGTAAGGTAATATGAATGAGGACTTAAAAAATATTATCAGGAGAGGAGGCAAGTTTTTGACACAGCTAAGTTACTTATTACAAGGATTTGGAACGGTATTGGAGCCAATTAACTTGTTTTTTATTGCTTTTGGGGGATTTTTAGGCACAGTAGTAGGAATGTTGCCTGGACTTGGACCTTCTACTGCTATTGCAGTATTATTGCCTATAACATTTGGAATGAATCCGATATCTGCGATGATATTATTAACTGCGATATACTATGGAGCAATGTTTGGTGGCTCTCGCAGTTCAATTTTATTAAATACTCCAGGTGACGCTGCGGCGATTGCTGCAACCTTTGATGGATATCCGATGGCTAAGAAAGGAGAGGCTGGTCCCGCATTAGCTATTTCAGCGATTGCGTCATTAATCGGTGGAACATTGGCGGTAGTTGGTTTTATCTTTCTAGCTAAACCATTGGCAAATTTTGCGTTAAAGTTTGGTCCTGCTGAATACTTCTTGTTATACCTTTTTGCTCTTTCCGCAGTTGTTTCACTATCAACGGGGAATATGTTGAAAGGTTTCATATCTATGTGTATAGGGTTGGCATTAAGTACAGTAGGTATTGATTTGCAAACTTCCGTATATCGCTTTACATTTGGGATTCCAGAGTTAATTAGCGGAATAAATTTTGTTGTTGTTGTAATGGGTATTTATGCAGTTGGAGAAGTGCTTCATAATTATTTAACGGTAGATAAAGAAAAGGTAAGTGACAAGAATGATATTGGACGAGTGTGGATTACTAGATCACAATGGGAGCGTTCTAAGTGGCCAATTTTTCGAGCAGCTCCACTAGGTTTTTTAATTGGTGTCCTTCCAGGGGCCGGAGCATCAATGTCAACTATTTTAGCTTATTCACTGGAAAAGCAAGTATCCAAAAATAGTGAAGAATTTGGAAAAGGTGCAATTGAGGGGCTTGCTTCACCAGAATCCGCCAATAATGCGACAGCTGTAGGGGCTTTGATCCCTATGTTAACTATGGGCATACCAGGTTCCCCTGCGACAGCGGTAATGCTTGGGGCTCTAGTCATGATTGGATTAAGGCCTGGTCCGTTTTTGTTTCAGAACAGTCCGGAATTGATTTGGTCTTTAATCGATAGCATGTTTATCGGTAATATTTTCCTCGTATTCTTAAATATTATGTTGGTCGGAATATTGATAAAGGTTTTGGATACTCCTTCTAAAATTCTTTATCCTTTAATTTTAGCGTTAGCTTTTGTTGGAACATATACTCTACAATATAATGTAGTAAATTTTTATCTATTAGTGATTTTTGGAGTTATTGGATTGTTTATGAAAATGATAAAATTTCCGATTGCTCCACTTATACTAGCACTAATTGTTGGATCTGATATGGAACAATATTTTCGTAAATCTTTAGTCTCTTCTAAAGGGGATTTAAGTGTATTGTTTAATTCAACCATTTCAACTACTTTGCTAATATTGACGTTTCTCGCGATTATGTATCCATTTTTTGTTACATGGTTGAATTCTAAAAAGAATAAAGCTAATTGACCAAAAATCTAGATAAAACAAACTAGTTGTTTATTTTTGGTGGTTACCTAGATTGGCAATAAGATATTTTCCTATGCAAACAAGAGCCTATTAGACAAGTTAACTGAGTTATTACCAATTATGTTTTAAAACCCTCAAGTGATTATGCATAAAGATGGTAATAATTGGAGGAAAAACTCATTGAAAAATACTAGAAAAAGAGCTAGCAGAATAAATTCACTTATTTTTATAATAATTGTTATATTGTATATTTTTTTTATAACGCCAATTGTTTATGATTGGAATATGGTTGTTCAAGCGTTAGCATTACTTTTCTTGGTTCAGTTATTATGGATTGGGAGAATTTTTCCATTAGGATTGAGTTCACTCATTGTGGTTGCTATTATATCCTCCCATTTTATGTCCTATAAAGAGGCTATTAGCTTTTTCGGTAATCCTACAGTGTGGTTGTTATTTTCAACGTTTATTCTCTCGGGGGCGTTTATACATTCGGGTCTAGCTTCCCGTGTATCTCTTTATATGCTTAGTTTATCCAAAGGTCATGGTTCCCGCCTTGTGTTATGGTCTTTTTTGTTAATTGCTTGTTTGCCATTTCTAATTCCGACGAATCTGGGTAGAGGATCAATTGTTTCATCAATATTAGATAAAATTGTTGAGCAACTAAAAGCTGTAAAAAAGGCAGAACATTATGGCAAAGTGCTCTTTATAGGAACAAGCTATTTAACGGCATTAACAGGAGTGATGACGGTTACTGGATCGAACGCTGCTATTTATGTGTTCGGAATGTTGATTAATTATTCAGGAGAAAACTGGACATATCTTAAATGGTTAACTGTATTTTCTATTCCTATTCTAGTATTTGTAATTCTGTTATGGTTACTGATGAGTTTTATCTTTCCCTTTGAAAAATTAGAAATGGAACAATTACAAAGTTTTATTAATAAAGAACGTAAAGCTTTAGGTTCTATTAATTTTACGGAGATTAAAATGACTATAATTATTGTTTTAACAGTGCTAATGTGGATTACTGAACCGCTTCATCATTTATCCATTCCTCACATTACGTTTTTAGGAGCAATACTCACCATATTTCCCCATGTTGGGGTTTGGTCTTGGGACGAAGCGAACTGTCATGTTCGTTGGGATATCTTTTTCTTCTTTGGTAGCACATTGATGCTAGCTCAGGTATTAATCCAATCTCGGCTACTCGACTGGGTTGCAAATGAGTATTTACAGATGATTTCCCATTGGCCTGATGGTTTTATCATAGGATTTTCTATTTTAGCTGTTATGTTACTTAGAAGCTTCTTTGTTAATGTTTTAGGATTTATGACCGTGATTATCCCATTAGCTTTAGCGATTGGGACTAAATATCAAGGTATTTCACCCGAATGGTGGGTAATTAGTTTTTTTCTGGCGGGTGTACCGGGGTTCGTATTTATAACCCAATCTCCTGTGCATCTAATTTGTTACTCATACCAATATTTTGAACAAAAGGATCTCATCAAAGCTGGTTTGTTTGCTTCTTTGGTTTGGTTTGTATTGCTTTTACTTTGTTCATTTTTTCTCTGGCCGAATCTTCTTTAAAAAAGAAATAAAAAAGGTTGAGTATTACAAAAATATACAAATTTTATTAATATTTTATAGAAAAATTGGAATGTGGACTATGTGAAAGCACTTAAACTTTACTGCCTTAAAGACCTTAACGGGTTAAACCAGTACCTTTTGTAAAGACATAACTAAACTAATGGACTCCTTGTTGCTTCTTTGGATGTCTTTTGCTAGGTTTGTCACCAAAAATCAGTTCAAGTTAAGTTTTAATGTTTTGTTGTATATTTAAGACAGTTGTTGCAAAAAGCCAGAGCATCCGCTCTGGCTTTCTTCATCTTCTAATAAAACTTCTTAGTACTGCACATCTACTAATACTTCACTGAAGCGCTAGAAGTGAACTACTTCTCTTTCACGTAAGAAACGTAATGGATCTTTGATTCCATGGGTCATCAGTAAGATAAATTAGCCATTCATAAGTCGAGCGTGCTTTTTGTTCGGCTGCCATGTCCTCGTGCAGGTCAGCTATCGGGTCGCCCTTTGCTTGAATATAGGCAGCTGTGAAGGGGACGCCATCACCATTAACACCTAGAATAAGGCTTTGTCATGGTCGGCATAGTAACCGCCTAATCCAGCAGTTTTTAACTCATCAACGGTAGCATTTTTGCTGATAGACCATTGTTGCGATAACCTCTAAGTGAGCCATTTCCTCGGTGGAAATATTGTTAATAATTGCAAATTTTTGATGTATATTCGATTTAAAGATTATACTAACGCCAATGTCTTTCAATAAAGTTAAAGCTTCTTGTAGACGGGTCTTTTTATTGTCATTAAAATCCTCTACCGGCCTTGTCACCACAATTATTCTGGTCTTATTATTTAATGGTTTCTCTCTGTGTTGTATCATTTGTAAAATGCGTTTCTGGGTAACAAAGGGACTAACTATCAAAACTTCTCTCGATGAATTTAAAAGGTCATTAGTATACACAGGCAAAAAGTTATGTTTGTCAAAAATGATGTTTATTGACTCTTCGGGAATATTTTCAGCTTTTGCTTTATAGCCTATTGAAGCGTATCCGGTAAGCCTTTTACTATACATTTTTTCCAGCATTCTTACATGAATATCTACGTAATCATAAATTTGCACTTCATTTTTATTATCAAATAGTCTGTGAAGTCTGCCTGCATACTGATGTAAAGTTCCCTTCCATGAAATAGGCATTGCTAAAAATAAAGTGTCTAAACGGGGTTCGTCAAATCCCTCCCCAATATATTTACCTGTAGCCACTAAAGCTAACTGTTGATCAGTAGTTGTATCAGCTATCTGTTTCAGGACATCCTTAGTTTTCTTTACTCCCAAACCACCAACCAGTGATAAAACATTAGGGATTCTTTTACTAAGCTCTTTAGAAAGCAAATCAACATGAGCAGTTCTTTCCGTTAAAACAATAGAGTTTCTTCCATTTTCATAGCTTTTTACCACGTCATCAATAATAAACTGATTTCGCATTTCATCAGTAACTATTTGGGAATATAATTCTTGAATAGTTGCTTCTTTTTCATTTTTATTGAAGGGAACTCTAAAGGATGTAAACCTTGGTATGACATAATGCTCAAAAGGCCTTTTCTCCGCTTGTTTTTTAGCATCATCTCTATATCTTATTTGACCACATTGCATAAATATAATGGGGTGGTGTCCGTCCTTTCTAAAAGGAGTTGCAGTAAACCCATAAACATATTTTGCATTAATACTTTTAAGTATTTCTTCAAAGCTAAAAGCCGAAACATGATGACATTCGTCAACAATTACCATGCCATAATTTTTTACGCATTCCTTTACTTCACCTAGCCTGTTTAATGACTGCATTACAGCGATATCAATAATACCACATAAGTTATTTTTTCCAGCTCCAATTTGACCAATAATGCTTTGTTGTTTCTTTCTTCCTCTTTTTTTACTCTGATTAGTATCAGGGAGAATTTCATTTATATTCAAAAAACTGCCTAATCTTTCTTTCCATTGTGAAACCAAGCTTACTCTATCTACCAAAATAAGTGTATTTACCTTTCTTTCAGCAATTAGCTTTATTGCTACAACTGTTTTACCAAAGGCTGTCGTTCCAGACAATACGCCATTACTAAATTTTAACAACTCATTTAGAGCATAGGGCTGTTCATCTCGTAGAGAACCGTTAAATTCAACATTGATACTTTTACCAGCATTAGTTTTATCTATTAAAATGAAATCTAAATCCAGTTTTTTAAATATAGCCGTTAAATCAGATTCACACCCTCTGGGCAAGCACAAATATTCCTCAGTTTCATCAGCACAGGAAATAATTCTTGGTTTATTATAAGTTGGAATACGCATAGACTGTGCTTTATAAAACTCTGGGTTTTTAAAAGCTGCCAATCGTTTCAAATGATTTAGTGCTCTTTGAGAAATACTGGTTTTCGGAATAAATAGCATATTGGCTTTGATAAATTTAATATTATTAGGAAAATCACTCTTTAATAATCTGACCTTATTTTGCTCCCACGGCTTTTGTTCTTCTTCGTCATCCTTTCTCAATAACCCTAATTCATTTCCATGACAAAGTTTAGAGATAAGTGTTTTAATTCTCTCATCCGAAATTTTTTTAATATTTCCAAGAAATGCCCACTTATCATGATACGGCTCGAAATTTTCATCAATAAATTCACTATTATTAGCATTTCTTGCAGCCTTTTGCAATGGTAATGCAATCAAATTTCCTAAGCCACCCTTTGGTAAAGTATCTTGATTAGGGAAAAAGCGATCATATGATTTAAATGTTATTTCGTGTCTCTTGATCATTGAGCAGGTAAGTAACGCAGAGCCAAATTTTCTTGCCAGCACTGAAGGGATTCTATCTTCGAAGAAAAACCAAGCATGGGCACCTTTCCCAGAACGTGAGCGCTCAACGGAAAAAGGAATATCGAAATCATTGCATATATTTCTTAAAACACTAATATCCTTTTGCCAACCCTCATCATCAAAATCAATAGCTAAAAAGTAGCATGTTTCATCAAGACACATTGGGAATATCCCGGCTACGATATTCCCTCTTAAATGCTCTTCAATAACCTTTTCATCTAAGGCAGCATATGCTTTTTGATTGCATTCGATACATTTTAACTTTGGTTTATGGCATACTTTAGGTTTCCATTCATTTAGGCTGTGAATGTCAATGAATTTCTTTACCACCTGACATTCACAAAGTTTCCACTTGTGACATTGAATAAGTTTACCAATCTAGCTACTTTTGACACTGAAAAAGTTTACCACTAAGAGTTTAAAGGTAGGGAAACACCGGAAGCCAGCATTTCCCTAAGTAGCTTCAATTTGCTTTTTGGGTTGAAACTGCAGAAAATGATTATTGTACAATGCAGAATTTGTATACAAGTAAAGATTATCACTGGTCCTTATTTATGGGTCACTTAGTAATTGAAAAACTACTTAAGGCATTATATATAAAAAATATAGATAATAATGTTCCAAGGATACATGATTTGTTAAGATTAGCTGAAAAGGCAGGGATTGAAACAACCGAGGAACAAAAAGATGACTTAGATCTTATAACCACATTTAATATTCGTGCAAGGTATCCTGATTATAGGAAAAGCTTCTATAAGAAGTGTGACTTTGATTTTACCACTGTTAATATTGAGAAAATAAAGGAGTTGAGAGAATGGCTTCTTTCAATGATATAGAAACAATAAAACTAATTGCTAGACAATTTGCTGAATTAGTAAAAAGCCAAATGAATATAAAAAGTGTTTACCT
>JUEF01000031.1 GCA_000802045.1 Peptococcaceae bacterium BICA1-8 | reverse complement strand
CCGTACCGGTTCGATTCCGGTCCCCGGCACCATAATTTATTTAATGCTCAAAATCACTTTTGACTCTTGCGGACAAGATATTTCTCTGGTAAAATATAAAAAGTGAATAACATTTGTTCTGCCGGGGTGGCGGAACTGGCAGACGCACAGGACTTAAAATCCTGCGGGCCTTAAAGCCCGTACCGGTTCGATTCCGGTCCCCGGCACCAAGAACCTAGTTCATTATGAACTAGGTTTTTCCCGTTTTCAGCTACTACTGATGATCCTGGTAAGAGAAAAATAAGCAAGTCAAGAACCGTCCCTATTTGTTCTAAATGCTGTTAAAAGTTAATTGCTGAAAATATATCTGGAAATTTAGGATTAGTAATTTTTCATATACAATTCTTCAGTCCGCAAGTATAATGATATTTATCATTGTTCTAGGAGGCGGGCGATAATTGCTGACAGAAATCTATGTTTTCATGGTTCTAATTCTATCTAGCTTTTTACAGACAGCAACAGGTTTTGGTTATGCGATTATAACGGCACCTCTCCTAGCACTTGCACTTGGTCCTAAAGAAACCGTTATGATTACCATGCTTACAGGCCTCATTATAAGACTTTTCATGATTAGGGCTACTAAACATGATGGCAGTTTTAAAGCGATATTTCCGCTCATTTCTTCAAGTGTTTTAGGGGCAATTCCTGGAGCCTATGTTATGACCAAAATAAGTAACCAAAACCTTAAAATCTTTATTGCCTTAGTTCTCTTGATTGCTGCCACTGCTTTATGGAAGAACTTTCAACTAACAATAAGGCACCATAGGCTTACTGAAACCATTGTCGGTGGATTGAGTGGCTTTCTTGCAACTACAACAAGTATAAATGGACCACCAATCATTCTGTACTATCTTAATTCAAGAGCAGAGGAAAATAAGAGTGTTTTCAGGGGAAATCTTACCCGTTACTTTCTATTAATTAATATAGCATCCATAGTGATTTCATACATTGCAGGCACACTAAAAATTAATGAGTTATGGTTCCGAACTTTATTATCAATTCCAGCACTATATATAGGCTTTTACCTAGGGGAGAAGCTCTTTCATCGCATCAACCCAGAAATCTTTAGGAAGGCTTCGCTAATTATGGTTTTTATAAGTAGCATAGCGTTAATGGTTGCTACGCTAATAAAGAATTGATAGTAGCTATTTATACAAAAAAGCCTTTACCACTTATAATCGAAAAAAGCTTTTCTCTATACTATCATTTAATTTATATAAATACTTATTAATAAACCTTTGTTAGTGCAAACTATATGGTCCCGGTCCCCGGCACCAAGAAACCTAGTACATTATGTACTAGGTTTTTTCCTTCTTCAGCTACTACTGATGATCACGATAAACACGGAATAATTAAGTCACTCCAAGTTGTCTCTATTGTCTTATATCATCAAATGGTAAGGTTAAACCCTACTTCTGATTTTATCATCAAGATATTTTAGTACTACTATTGTAGTCACACCCCAGATTGCTCCTCCTAATATGTCTGTTACTACTGTTCCAAAATCAAATATTTCATGGATTGGATGTTGAAACAATGTAGGAATAATATAGAATAAAAAGCTGGTTAGGAAGCCATAAAAAGCCCCTTTAATCAAATAGCCTTTTGAAGAAATAAGAGGTATAGCATGAGCAAAAATCACACCTAAAAAACCAGCCCAGGCAAGCTGAGTTATTAATGCTATTATAAACATAGATAAATTTTCCGGTTTCTTTTCAAAAATAAGGAGAGAAACCCAATCAGGAAAACGGAGTTTTGCAAAACTTAATGAGTGGTAAGAAAAAAAACTCCAAATATTCATAGTTATACCACCAGTAAATCCTGCAATCATTCCTCTAATATTCCTATCCATTAATGTAATGTGCTCCTTTTAAATTATTTATCTCAATATATTTTTATCTTTGCTAATATAACTTATTCCCTTTTTAATCTTAATCTCTTGTTAAGATATATTGTAGGACCGAAAACAACGTTCCTTATTTTTTAATTAAATAAAACCTGACGTTCAATAATTATGTAATAGTAGCAATAATTTACCATCTTGACGCTGGTTATTTATTGCTACTATACTACAATAACCGATTTAATAAATTGTTATAATACACATTATTGAGTTTGGGTTAATTTATATTTTTCGGATTCAGGAGGGGAAAATGACATATTTGGCAAACTATTCTTTACGAACTAACCATGAGAAACCAAGTTTATCAGATTTTTTAAAGGCCCAAGAGGACATAAAAGGTATTGTGGAAAATACCAATCTAATTTACAGTAGATTTTTTAGTAGTGAATATCACAATCAGATTTATTTAAAACCTGAAAATCTTCAAATTACGGGTGCTTTTAAAATACGAGGAGCTTATTATAAACTTAATAAACTTACAGAGCTGGAAAAACAGAAAGGGCTTATTGCTTCTTCGGCCGGTAATCATGCCCAGGGAGTGGCTTATGCAGCACACAAACTAGGTATTAGAGCAACAATTGTTATGCCTAAAACAACTCCATTAATTAAAGTGGAAGCGACAAAAAAATATGGAGTAAATGTAGTGTTACATGGGGAGTGTTATGATGACGCTTTTGAAAAAGCAAAAAGTTTACAGAAAGAAAAAGATTATACCTTTATCCATCCCTTTAATGATATAGATGTGATTACAGGTCAGGGGACTATCGCTCTGGAGATTATCCAACAGCTAAGTGAAGTAGACTACATAATTGTGCCCATAGGAGGAGGTGGGCTTATAAGTGGGATAGCAATGGCAGCTAAAATGTTAAAGCCCGATATAAAAATTATTGGTGTTGAACCAGAAGGTGCAAATTCTATGAAAGCATCTTTACAAATGAATAAGATCATTAACCTTGAAAAAGTAACGACTATAGCCGAAGGAGTGGCTGTAAAAAGACCGGGCGATATTACCTTTCCAATAATTAAGGACTATGTTGATGATATTATTACTGTTTCTGATTTCGAATTAATGGAGGCCTTCTTATTGCTTTTGGAAAAAGACAAGCTTATCGGAGAAAATGCAGGAGTACTATCCCTTGCCGCATTAAAAAAAATAAAGGAAGTAAATAAGAATATTGCATGTGTTGTTAGTGGAGGTAATATTGACGTATTAACAATATCCTCAATGATTAGTAGAGGGCTTGTTTCTCGGGGGCGGATTTTTTGCTTCTCTGTTGAATTACCTGATATACCGGGTCAATTATTAAGTATTTCGGAAATTTTAGCAAAGATGAATGCAAATGTGATAAAACTTGAACATAACCAATTTAAAACTTTAGATCGGTTTATGCAAGTACAACTTGAGGTAACTGTTGAAACTAACGGTCATACCCACGTTAAAGAAATTATTAGTGAACTAAATAAAGCTGGATACAATGTAGTTCAAGTAGTATAAAAACATAATACCTATAGAAAACTATAGACCTTGGATTTATTTTTCTATTGCCGTGGCTATCTTAGCTTTAATAACTTCATATATTGCAGAAAAATAGTTAAAAACCGGGCGTATGCCCGGTTTTCTTATATCTGTTGATAATATATGAAACATCTCATTTTTTCGTATTAAACCTCCAAAAAAAGGGGAAATAATATGGTAGAGATATTAAAAGGAGGTTTATTATGGCTAAAGAAGTACCTCATCGTATTGACGGTCGTGTTAGTTATCATGACTCTGTGCAGGAGATGTATGAAAAAAGACTTGTTCCCGATGGAATGAGTAATGTTTTTGACAGGTTTGACCCCCAGGATAAAATCCGCTGTAATTTTTGTGAAGCAGGGGTTAGTTGTCAGCTCTGTAGTAATGGCCCCTGCCGTATATCTGATAAAGCAGGTGCTGAATTAGGTGTATGTGGTATTACTAGAGATGCTATGGCAATGCGGGATATGCTGTTAAGAAATGTAATGGGGACTTCAACCTACACTCACCATGCCTTTGAGGCATTCAGTACATTAAGGTCGACGGCACAGGGAAAAACACCCTTTAAAATTACTGATAAAGATAAATTATATTACATGTGTCAACAATTAGGCATTGAAACAGCAAATGACCTTAATAAAGATGCTGAAAGCTTAGCGGAGTATTTTATTTCCGAATTATCAAATGACTATCAAGAACCAAGTAAAGTTATAAAAGCCTTTTCACCTAAGAGCAGGCAGAAGGTATGGCAGGATTTAGCTATTTTCCCGGCTGGTGTTTTACATGAAATTAAGGATGCAACTGCCAGTTGCTTGACTAATGTTGATGGTGATTACGTATCGTTAGCGCGTAAAGCTTTAAGGTTGGGTATTTCCTGTATTTACGGTGCTCAGCTTCCTTTAGAGATGTGTCAGGATATATTGTTTGGAACGCCTATGCCTCATGAAGTTGACATGGATTTAGGGGTAATGGATCCTGACTATGTAAATATGGTATTTAACGGACATGAACCATGGATGGGAATTGCCACTATTTATGAAGCCAAAAAACCTGAGTGGCAGGAAAAGGCAAAGCTAATAGGAGCAAAGGGAATTCGAGTTATTGGTTGTATTGAAACAGGGCAGGAAATCTTACAGCGTTTTCCCATGGATGAAGTTTTTGTAGGCCATATTGGTAATTGGTTAGCCATTGAACCGCTTTTGGCAACAGGAACAGTGGATGTCTTTGCTATGGATGAAAACTGTTCTCCGCCATACTTAGCTCCTTATGCGGAAAAGTATAAGGTTACTCTAGTATCAGTAAATGATTTAGTACGCATTCCCCTTGTAGATAAAAATTTAGATTATAAGCCACCTGAAGCAGAAGAAATGGCTAAAAAGCTTTTAGAATGGGGATTAGCAAATTATACGGTTAGAAAAGCCAGTAATGTACAACCTTATGTACCTAAAAAGAAAACCAAAGCAATTGCAGGTTTCTCTACAGAGGCAATTCTCAAGGCACTAGGAGGTACACTAGATCCATTTCTTGATGTAATAAAATCGGGGAAAATAAAAGGCGTTGTAGCTATTGTTAACTGCAGCACTCTAAAAAATGGACCTCAAGACTGGATGACGGTCAATCTCACTAAAGAGCTAGTTAAAAGAGATATATTAGTACTTGCCGGGGGATGTGGTTGTCATGGCTTAGAAGTAGCCGGTATGTGCAATATGGATGCTTTAAATTATGCTGGGAGTGGATTAAAAGAAGTTTGCACTGCCTTAGGAATTCCACCAGTCTTAGCCTTTGGAACCTGTACCGATACAGGAAGGATATCTATGCTGGTAACGGCTATCGCCGACGCTCTAGGTGTAGATCCATCTCAACTGCCGGTAGCGGTTAGTGCTCCGGAGTGGATGGAGCAGAAGGCAACAATCGATGGATTGTTTGCACTGGCATATGGCTTATATACCCATTTATCACCTATACCTCCAGTAACAGGAGGACCAGAATTGGCTAAATTATTAACCCAGGATTTAGAAGGATTAACTGGTGGTAAGGTTGCCTTAGGTGATGATCCTACCGAAGTTGCAGTGGCTATAGAAGAACATATCAATAAAAAACGAAAAGAGTTAGGAATTTAAAATATACAGGCTGCCTGCGAAGGTGGCCTGTATATTTCCTGGGAAAATTAGGGATATTATTCTTGCAAAAGAGACAACCTTTGTGTATAATATAAGTTGCTAAGAAAATAGGGTATGGGGAACATTATAAGAAATTTATTGAAAATAAGGAGGTTATTAAACATTGGATAATTTAAGAAAAAAAGGGTTATTTAGAATTTTATTAATATTTTTACTCTTGGCTTTGGTGATGACTTTTTCTGCCTGTAGTCCGGAAGATAGTGGTCAGGAGAAAACAGAACAACCAGTAGCAACGGAAAAACCAACTCTTGTTTTTGCAGATGCTGGATGGGATAGTATCCAGTTTCATAACTATGTTGCACAGCTTATTATCGAAAATGGCTATGGTTATAAAACCGACACCATGTCCGGTTCAACTCCTATAACTGTTGCAGGACTTGTCAAAGGTGATATAGACATTTATATGGAAGTGTGGACTACTAATGTTGTGGATTTATATTATCCAGCAATTGATAGTGGTGATATAGTTGAACTCGCTACTAATTTTGATGACAATGCACAAGGGCTTTATGTACCTACTTATATGATAAAAGGTGACCCTGAGAGGGGGATAAAGCCCATGGCACCAGAATTAAAAAACATAAAGGATTTGCCTAAGTATTGGGAATTATTTAAAGACCCTGAGGGACCATCTAAGGGAAGAATTTTTGGTGCTATACCAGGTTGGGCAGTAGATGCGATGTTAAATGAGAAGCTTATTAACTATGGGATAGATAAAACATATAATTATGTTAGCCCAGGCTCTGATACAGCTTTAGCTACATCCATGGTTAAAGCCTATGAAAAAGGAGATCCTTGGGTGGGTTACTATTGGGAACCTACTTGGATAATGGGAAAATTGGATATGACACTATTAGAAGATGAAAAGTATAATGAAGAATTGTGGAATGATGGTTACAAAACTGAATTTCCTCCTGTCCCATGTACAGTAGCTGTCAACAAAGATATTCCTGAATTAGCACCTGATGTTGTTGAATTTCTCAAAAACTATGAAACAAGCAGTGCTCTGACTAGTGAAGCTTTGGCTTATATGCAGGATAATGAAGTAACTCCTCTAGAAGCGGCTAAGTGGTTTTTGCAGGAGCATGAGGAATTGTGGACAAAATGGGTATCTGCGGAAGTTGCTGATAAAGTAAAAACTGCAGTTAAGTAAAAATTAAGGACAAGTAGTTGTTTTTTTCGCAACTACTTGTCTGTGTTTTAAATCATAAAAAGAAATGGTGTGAAATATATGAGTGAATTCCCTGATTTTTTAAGATTGGAAATTGGAATTTATGTGGATAACTTTGTCAAATGGCTGATGCATAACCATGGTGAATTTTTTGATGCAATTTCTAAGGGAATTTTATGGTTTCTTTTAAATATAGAAAAATTCTTATTGTGGTTACCTTGGTGGTTAGCCTTAGTACTGATTTTTATAATTGGCTGGAGATCGAAAAACTTAAGAAATGGCCTAACCTTTGCATTTTTGATATTTATAGTTGGGACCTTTGGGCTTTGGGATTATATGATGATGACCTTAGCTATCGTTTTAACATCTGTTTTCATATCCCTTTTACTAGGTATTCCCATGGGGATTTTTATGGCTTATAGTTCCAGGCTAAATACCATAATGCGGCCAATTTTAGATGGGATGCAGACCATGCCAAGTTTTGTTTATTTAATTCCGGCCTTAATGCTCTTTGATATGGGGAAGGTTCCGGCAATTTTTGCTACTACAATTTACGCAATCCCTCCGGTGTTAAGATTAACTGATTTAGGAATACGAAGGGTGCCCAAAGAAATGGTAGAAGCCGCCCATTCCTTTGGTTCTTCTAGCTGGCAGACCTTAACTAAGGTTCAATTACCTCAAGCCTTGCCGACTATTATGACTGGTATTAACCAGACTACAATGATGGCGTTAGCCATGGTTGTAATTGCTTCTATGATTGGTGCCAAAGGACTTGGTTTAGAGGTTTTAAAAGCTATTCAACATATAGATATAGCACGTGGCTTTGAAGCAGGAATAAGTATTGTTTTCTTAGCAATAATTATTGATAGAGTATCCCAAGGTATTGCTAATCGTTTTAAGTATCCGGAATAGGAGTTGTATGAAAAATGAGCATAAAAGTTAAAGTAGAAAATTTAACTAAAATATTTGGTAGGAATCCTAAACCTATATTAGCTAAAATAAAAAAAGGCACTTCTAAAGAAACAATTTTAGCTGAAACAGGTCATGCAGTAGGTGTCAATAATGTCTCCTTTGAGGTAAATAAAGGAGAAATATTTGTAATTATGGGTTTATCGGGTAGTGGTAAATCTACACTTATTAGATGTTTAAATCTTCTTAATAAGCCTACAGAAGGAAAGATATTTATTGATGGAGAGAATATTATTGACTATGATAATAAGCAGCTCAAAGAATTTAGGCAAAAGAAGGTTGCCATGGTTTTTCAGCATTTTGGTCTATTTACCCATAGAACCGTTCTAAATAACGTAGTATATGGCTTAGAAATAAGAGGTATACATGAAGAGGAAAGATATGAAATCGCTAAAAAGACTTTAGCTAGTGTAGGGCTCGAAGGCTGGGAAGATAAATACCCCAATCAACTTAGTGGCGGGATGCAGCAAAGGGTGGGTTTGGCAAGAGCTTTAGCTAATGACCCTGATATTCTGTTAATGGATGAACCCTTTAGCGCCTTAGACCCTTTAATAAAGAGGGAAATGCAGCAAGAGCTTCTAGATATTCAGTCTAGGCTGAAGAAAACAATTATTTTTATTACCCATGATATTAATGAGGCATTTAAGTTAGGTGAACGGGTAGCAATCATGAAAGATGGGGTTATAGAGCAAATTGATACTCCAGAAGAAATTCTTGCCACCCCTAAGAATGAATATATTAAAAACTTTGTCAGAGATATTGATAGATCCAAGATTCTACAAGCTAAAAATATAATGTTTAAACCATCTGCTTTAGTATCTATTAAAGATGGATTAAAAATTGCCATCAAGGAGATGGAACAAAGCGGTATATCTAGTATATTTGTTGTAGATACTGATCGAAAATTACTAGGACTTATAACAATTGATGATGCATTAAAAGCCTTAAAAGAAAATCATAAGTTAAAAGATATTTTAATTCAAGACTATTTTACTACAGAACCGGAAACCTATATTCAAGAATTAATTCCTATGGCTACAGAAAGCAAATACCCTATTGCGGTTATGGATGAGGAAAATAGGCTTTTGGGAATCATAGTAAGGGTTTCTGTCCTTTCAAATTTAGTTTAAATTAATGCCTTGGAGTTTATCTCCAAGGCATTAATTTTATCCCACATAGTTCAAAGCTTTACAGAGTATAAATTTAAATTAAATGGTAAAAAATACCTACTAGATAAGGAGATGATGGACTTTGAATTTGACTACCTTAGAAGAAGCTGTGAATTTAACTGAAAAAGAGGTAAAAGAACTGCATAAAGAATATCTAAATCCAGGTCTAGTTTCCCTAATGAGTCTGATAGGGTTTGATAAAGTTTATTCCTGGGCAGAAGGGTCTATTGTTCGCGATATTAAGGGCAAAGAATATATTGATTTTTTAGGGGGCTATGGGTCACTAAACCTTGGACATAATCCTTTTGAGGTATTTTCAGCACTAGAAAAAGCAAAAGAAATGCCCAATATTTTACAGGCATCTTTAGGAAGTTTAGCAGCAGTCCTTGCTAAAAACCTAGCTTTGATTACTCCTGGTGATTTAAAAAGGTCTTTTTTTTGTAATAGTGGTGCAGAGGCAGTAGAGGGAGCCCTTAAATTAGCTAGGATAGCTTCTGGGAAGGAAAAAATTATTTATTGCGATGGTTCCTTTCATGGGAAAACCTTAGGAGCCCTATCTGTTACCGGGAGGGAGAAATATAAAAGGAATTTTCAACCTCTAATCCCAAGCTGTCAAGCTGTTCCTTTTGGTGATATTAATAGCCTTGAAGCAGCAGTAAAAAATAAAGATTGCGCAGCCTTTATTGTAGAATGCATTCAGGGTGAAGGGGGGATTATTGTACCACCTGAAGGATATTTAAAAAAGGTTGAAAGCTTATGCCGTAAATACGATACTCTATTAATTATAGATGAAATTCAAACTGGTTTAGGGCGAACAGGGAGAATTTTTGCCTGTGAATATGAAAACGTAGTTCCTGATATAATGTGTTTAGCCAAGTCGTTAGGAGGCGGTATAATGCCGCTTGGTGCTTATATAACAAATGAAAGGTTATATAAACATGCCTATGGAGGGATGGAAAAAGCTCTGCTACATACATCAACTTTTGGTGGAAATTCCCTAGCCTGCGCAGCTGGTATTGCGGCTCTAAAAGCAATTATTGATGGCAATCTGGCTGAAGAGGCATTAAATAAAGGCAGCTATCTTATCAGAGAATTGAAAATATTAAAGAATAATTATGGGCTAATAAAGGATGTAAGAGGAAAAGGGCTTATGATTGGTCTAGAATTATCAGGTTCAAATAATAGTCTGCTAAATAAGTTATCAGGTGGTACCTTGGATTTATTAGCTAATGAATATTTTGCATCTTTTTTGGCAGGTAAGTTATTAAATGATTATCAGATAATAACTGCGTATACTTTAAATAACCCAAATGTTATCAGAATTGAACCTCCGTTAACCATTGAGTATGAACACTTAGATAAGCTCCTTTTAGCTTTGGAGGATATATTCAAAAATCATCAAAGCTTTCTTAAAATGGCTTTTGCTAATGTTAAAAATGTCTTTTGAAAAAAGGTTTTTTGAATATTATAAAAAACTTTAATAAATTAATAATAATTTTTAAAACAGAAAAAAAGGATTTTTAAGGGGAAAAAAAGAATAACTTAAATATATTCAGCATCAGAAAGCGATGTTCGGCATACAAGAATATGGGATGTGAAATAGTGATAAAAAATAATAAAGCAATAGTCCAATCAGTAGATCGAGCATTGTCGATTTTGCAGGTTTTTGCTCAGTACGAGGAGTTAGGTGTAACGGAAATTAGCAAACTAATAAATTTAAATAAAAGTACTACATATGGTTTACTTAGTACTTTGTTTGAAAAAGGATATGTTGATAAAAAGCCTAATGGCAAATACTGCTTAGGCCTTATTTTATTAGAATTGGGGCAATATGTACAAAATCGGTTAAATGTTAGAAATACTGCTAGGCCTTTATTAGAAGAATTATGTGAAAAATATGATGAAACTATTCACCTTGTATTGTGCAACAGAGGTGAAGTTTATTATGTAGATAAAGTTGAAAGTGCAAGAAGCATTGTTAATATAACTCAGGTTGGTAAAAAGGTAGCTTTGCATGCTTCCTCAGTAGGCAAAGCTATTCTTGCTTATATGCCTGTGGAAGAACAGGAGCGAGAGTTAGCATTACCCCTAAAGCAATATACAACATATACCATAACTAATCCAAGTGAGTTACGGGAACACTTAAGCTTAGTCAAGGAAAATGGCTATGCCCTGGATATGGAGGAGATCGAATTAGGTATTCGATGTATTGGAGTGCCGATAAGAAATTATACTGGTGAGGTGATTGGAGCCTTTAGCTGCTCTGCTCCCGCTACTAGAGTTAGTAGTGAAAAACTTAATGAAATAATTGTGGCAGTAAAGGATACTGCTCTAAATGTATCTAGGAGATTGGGGTATAAAATTTAATTATTAAGTGCCCTTATTATATATTATCTAAGGAGGAAAATTTGATGACATTTAAGAGTGATATTGAAATTGCCCAGGAGTGTGAATTGAAGGTTGTTAATGAGATTGCCGAAAAGCTGAAAGTGCCTGACAAGTATGTGGAAAATTATGGTAAATATAAAGCTAAAATTGATTATAAAATTTTAGAAGACTTAAAAGATAAGCCGAATGGTAAATTGGTTCTGGTAACAGCTATAAATCCTACACCCGCTGGCGAAGGTAAAACTACAACAACCGTAGGGTTAGGTGATGCTTTAATGAAATCCGGCAAAAGAACGGTTATTGCTTTGAGAGAACCATCCTTAGGTCCTGTTTTTGGAGTAAAAGGAGGAGCTGCGGGTGGCGGTTATGCCCAGGTGGTTCCTATGGAAGATATCAACTTGCATTTTACTGGTGATCTTCATGCTATGGGTGCAGCTAATAACCTTTTAGCGGCACTAATTGATAACCATATCCATCAAGGTAATAGGTTAGGAATAGATGCTAGAAAAATCACCTGGAAACGGGCAGTAGATATGAATGATAGACAACTTAGATATATTGTCAGCGGATTAAATGGAAAATCAAACGGTGTACCCAGAGAAGATGGTTTTGATATAACTGTTGCATCTGAAATAATGGCTATTCTTTGTTTGTCTAAAGATATTGACGACCTAAAAGAGAGAATTTCCCGTATAGTGATTGGCTACACCTATGATGATAAGCCTGTTACTGCTGCTGAATTAAATGCCCAAGGTGCACTTGCCGCCCTTTTAAAAGATGCTTTAAAGCCAAATTTAGTCCAAACATTAGAGCATACACCTGCTTTTATTCATGGCGGACCTTTTGCTAATATTGCCCATGGATGTAACAGTGTTATGGCTACTAGAATGGCGTTAAAACTTAGTGATTACACTGTAACCGAAGCTGGTTTTGGTGCTGACTTAGGGGCAGAAAAATTTATTGATATAAAATGTCGGATGGCAGGTTTAACTCCTGATGTGGTAGTAATTGTTGCTACGATAAGAGCTTTAAAACATCATGGTGGTTGTCCAAAAGCAGAACTAGGAACAGAAAATTTAGACGTATTAGAAAAAGGCTTACCTAACCTTCTAAAACATATCCATAATATAACCAAAGTATTTGGTTTGCCGGCAGTAGTAGCCATTAATAGATTCCCAACTGATACAGAAAAAGAATTAGATCTAGTATACTCCAAGTGTAAAGAATTGGGCGTTAATGTTGCATTATCAGAGGTTTGGGGCAAAGGCGGTGACGGCGGAAAAGAATTAGCACAAGAAGTAATCCGCCTAGCTGAAGAAGAAACAAATACCTTCACCTTTAGTTACGAAGTAGATAAAGGAATCAAAGAAAAAATTGAAGCAATTGTTACTAAGGTCTATGGTGGTAGTGGAGTACAATATTCCAATAGTGCTCTAAAAGATATTGCCCAGATAGAAGGTTTAGGTTATGGCAAATTACCTATCTGCATGGCAAAAACCCAATATTCCTTCTCGGACGATCCTGGAAAATTGGGAGCACCTTCAGATTTTAATGTAAGCATTAGTAAGGTTAAGGTTTCAGCAGGAGCAGGATTCCTGGTGGTATTAACCGGAGATATTATGACTATGCCTGGTCTACCAAAAGTTCCTTCCGCTGAGAAAATAGATATTGATAATAGCGGAAAGATTTCCGGTTTATTCTAAAATTTATAATTTGCGTCTATTCAAACTGAATAGACGCAAATTTTTTGCCATCATAAGAATGGGTATAAAAAACCCAGCTGATGCAAGTTTCCCTTTATAAAAATTAGTGATATTATTATAAATATGGAATTGTAATTGGAAAAAGATTACTGTAGAGGAGAGGAAAAGGAAAATGAGATTAGCTAAGAGGGTAAGGATTATTGAACCATCAAAAACACTGGAATTGATGGCAAAGGCTAAAGCTTTAAAGAGTGAAGGAAAAAATGTTTTAGAATTTCAAGTTGGTGAACCGGATTTTAATACCCCAGAGCACATAAAAAAGGTAGGTATAAAAGCTATAGAAGAGAATTTTACTCGCTATACACCTTCCCCTGGCACAATGGAGCTTAGAAAGGCTATTACAGAAAAACTAGAGAAGGAAAATAACTTAAAATACTCCCCCAGTGAAGTTATGGTTTCAAACGGAGGGAAACATTGCCTTTTTAATGGGATAATGGCTTTAGTAGATCCCGGGGATGAGGTAATTATTCCAGCACCCTATTGGGTTACATACCCAGAAGTCGTAAAAATAGCAGATGGTGTTCCTATATTTATCGAAACATCTAGTGATAATGATTTCAAAATTACTCCGGACCAATTAGAAAAGGCTATTACAGAAAAGACTAAAGTATTGATTCTTTGCAGCCCCTCAAATCCAACCGGTTCAGTTTATACAGAAGAAGAATTAAGAGGTATTGCCCAGGTAGTTGTAAAACACCAAATATATGTTTTTTCTGATGAAATGTACGAAAAACTAATTTATGATGGTTTAAGCTTTGTTAGTTTTGCTAGTTTGAGTGAGGATATGAAAAATCTTACCTTAACCTTTAATGGAGTATCTAAGGCTTACGCTATGACAGGATGGCGTATAGGATATGTGGCTGGACCTCAGGAAATTATTAAGGCTATGGACTCATTGCAAAGTCATGCAACTTCAGGCGCTAATTCTATTGCGCAAAAGGCTAGTGTAGCTGCATTATTAGGTCCTATGGATGAATTAGAAAAAATGCTAAAGGAATTTGATAGACGCAGATTGTATATGGTAGCTACTCTAAATGATATCCCCGGTATAGAATGCAGAACTCCTAAAGGAGCATTTTATGCTTTCCCTGATATAACAAGTTTTATCGGAAAATCATATAAGGGTGAGAAAATTACAAATGATGATCATTTTGCTCGACTTCTTTTAGAAAATTACTATGTAGTTGCTGTTCCGGGCTCTTCCTTTGGAGCTCCAGGGTTTTTGCGTTTTTCTTATGCAACCTCTCTAGAAATAATAAAAGAAGGAATGGAATTATTAAAGAAGTTTATACTGGAAATTGAGTAGGTTTTATTCTAAATAAAAACATTTTATATAATTTTTTAATTTTTTAATGAAATTTTGAAGGATATTCAAAATTGAAAATAGAATAATTTATTCAGCAATAAAAATCACTGTTCGGCAATTCTGTACAAAAGGAGTGGAATTAATGAATTTACGTAGCAGCTGCATCCTAAGTCGTCCTGAATGGAGTATTAACAGGGCTTATTATAAATCAATGGGTTATTCAGATAGTGACCTTGAAAAACCAATTATTGGGATTGCTAATGCTTGGAGTACAACGGTCCCTGGTCATTATAATCTTCGCCAAGTTTCGGAATCCGTCAAGGAAGGTATCAGAGAAGCTGGCGGAACTCCGGTTGAATTTGGGGTAATTGGTGCCTGTGACGGTATTGCAGAAGGACATGTTGGAATGCGCTACATCCTTCCAACTAGGGATATTATAGCTCATAGTATAGAATTAATGGTTCAAGCTCACCAATATGATGGGATAGTATTGCTCGGATCTTGTGATAAGATTGTTCCTGGCATGTTGATGGCTGCTGCCCGCTTAGATTTGCCGGCAATTTTTGTTAATGGCGGACCAATGCTGGGCGGCCCAGTTATCCATGGTCGAAAAGCAGATACAACTTCTATTATTGAAGGTGTGGGAAGACTTAAAAAAGGTCAAATAACTGAAGCTGAATTAATTAAAATGGAGGACTCCTGTGCCCCCACTTGCGGCTCTTGTTCTTTTTTAGGTACAGCTAACACTATGTGCTGTATTGCAGAGGCTATGGGTATGTCCCTAACAGGTAGTGCTGTAATTCCTGCTGTATATAATGAACGTCTAAAGGCTGCTCAAGAATCAGGCAGAGCTATCGTAAATTTAATTCATAAGAATATTACAGCCAGACAGATTATAAATAAAGAGTCTATTGAAAATGCAGTAAGATTGAATTCGGCTATTGGTGGTTCTACCAACTCAGCTCTTCACATCCCTGCTATTGCTTATGAAGCCAAAGTTGAATTTGACATGGATGTTTTTGATGAATTTAGTAGAACAACACCATTAGTTGCCAAAATGAATCCTGCTGCATCAGCAAATGTGATAGATTTTTATGAAGCAGGTGGAGTGCCGGTAGTTTTAGGGGAAATATCTTCCCTTCTTAATTTAAACGTTCTTACAGTTACTGGTAAAACTATTGGCGAGAATATCAAAGGGTATAAATCGCCTAACAATGAAGTTATTAAAACCTTTGCTGAGCCATTTAGTGCCGCAGGTGGGCTCGCTGTTCTTTATGGCAGCCTGGCTCCTGATTCTGCAGTTACTAAACCGGCAGCAATTAATCCAAATATGCTTTCCTTCCAAGGACCTGCCTGTGTGTTTAATTCTGAAGATGAGGCAAATACTGCAATTTTAAATAATGAGGTTAAACCGGGTGAGGTTGTTGTTATTAGATATGAAGGACCTAAGGGAGGTCCGGGTATGCCCGAAATGTTTAAGGCCATGAAGCTTCTTCACGGCTTAGGTCTTGCAGATAAAGTAGCATTAGTAACTGACGGAAGATTTTCGGGTACAAATAATGGTTGTTTTGTTGGCCATATTTCCCCTGAAGCCCAAGAGGGTGGACCTATTGCCTTAGTGCAAGATGGTGACATTATCGATATTAACATTCCTGAGAGAAAACTTGATATATTAGTAGACTCTCTTGTGCTTGAAAAGCGGAAAAAGCAATGGCAGCCACCTAAAGCAAGGGTTACAGAAGGGTATTTATATCTATACAGTAAACTGGCGGAATCTGCCGATAAAGGGGCTATCATCAAAACGAGGGCGGAGTAATAAGGAGGTGTAAGGGTGCCAAAGTTTATTATAATAGCAGATGACCTAAGCGGGGCTTGTGATACAGCAGTACAATTTAGCAATTCAGGTTATCGAACAATAGTATTGAATAAAATTGATAATCTTCAATCCCTAGGTTCCCGTTTTAGTGCCGTTGCTATTACAACCAATTCCCGTGATACATCTTCAAGCCAAGCAAAGGACAAGGTAAAAGATGCATGCCAATTTTTAAAGAATAAAACAAACCCTACTATTTACAAAAAAATTGATTCAACCTGGCGGGGCAATATTGGAGCGGAGTTAGAGGTGCTAATTAAGGAGCTGGACTTAAAATTTGCTCTTATTTGCTCTGCATATCCTAAAAACAAAAGGGTTGGTCTAGGTGGGTATTTATTAGTAGATGGTCAGTTACTCCATCATACACCAATGGCGAAAGACCCTGCTTCACCAATTAAAGAAGGATATTTGCCTAATTTACTTCAAAAACAGACAAACCTGCCGGTAGAACATATTGATTTGCAACTTATAGAAAAAGGACCATTAGAGGTAGAAAAATATATAACGGAAAAAATTGAGAAGAATGGGCAATGTTTATTTATTGCTGATGCTATAGAGGAGTCCCATCTGGATACCCTTGCCTTATTAAGTAAAGAAAACCTACCCCGTCATATTTTTACCGGGTCAGCAGGATTGTCTGCCGCTATATTAAGACAAAAAAAGAATGATACTAAGGAGAATTTATTGCCTGTTTTAACTGTAATTGGCAGTGTTCATCCAAATAGTAACTTGCAGGTAGATGAGATGATAAAAAAACTTGGTATCAAAGAAATATACATCCCCTGGCAAAATCTTATTAATTATACTGCGAGTAGTTTAAATGATTTAACCGTAGAGGCAATTAATAAGTTGAATAGTGGTGAGGACCTGGTTATTCGCACCTCTAGGACAGTTAATGATGTTGATTTAGCAAAATCAGAGGGAAATAAACTAGGTCTAAGTAGTTTAGAAATTGCTAATACTATTTCCCAAGGCTTACAAAAAGTTATGGCTGATATCTTAGGAAAAGTTAGAATTTCCGGGCTTATGGTTACCGGAGGGGCTACCGCTCTGCAGTTATTAGAAGCCACAAATGCTGAAGGAATTGAAGTGGAAGAAGAGATCGAACCTGGTGTTCCTATCGGAAAAATTGTTGGTGGAATTTTAGATGGTTTAAGTATTATTACTAAAGCCGGAGGTTTTGGCTCCCGAAATGTATTTTGCAATGGAACAGATATTTTAAAACAAAAGGAGAGAGCATAGATGAGTAATAGACCGTTATTAGCCCTTACAATGGGTGATCCAGCTGGAGTTGGTTCAGAAATTATTGTAAAAACCTTGAGTAAAAAAGAATATTATGACAAGGCTCGACCTTTAGTCATTGGTGATGCTAGAAGAATGGAGCAAAGTTTAAAATTTGTTCCCGAAAAATTAGAAATCAATGTAGTGAGTTCAGTTGCTGAAGCTAAATTTACCTATGGTATTATTGATGTTCTTGATATCGAGATAGAAGGCGCTAGCGAAGTTCCTTATGGTCAAGTAAATGGCATAGCTGGCAAAGCAGCCATTAGCTATATATTTAAATCTATCGAAATGGCTAACAATAAAGAGGTAGATGCAGTAGTTACCGCGCCAATAAACAAAGAATCCATGCATCTTGCCGGCTATAAAAACTACCCTGGTCATACTGAAATATTTGCTGAAAAAACTAATACTAAAGATTATGCGATGATGCTCTATACTGATGGTTATTATGTTATACATGTTAGTACCCATTGTTCACTGCGACAAGCATGTGATAGGGCTACGAAAACCAGAGTTAGGAAAATTATTGATCTAGCCCATGACATGATAAAAACATATGCTATTGAAAACCCAACAATTGCTGTAGCTGGTTTAAATCCTCATTCTGGAGAGAGTGGTGCCTTTGGGGATGAGGAAATTAAAGAAATTATCCCTGCTATTGAAGAAGCAAAGGCGGAAGGTATAGATGTAATAGGTCCTGTTCCACCTGATAGCATTTTCTTTCGTGCTATAAAAGGACAGTTCAAGGTAATTGTTGTTATGTATCATGATCAAGGGCATATACCAGTCAAAGTGATAAACTTTGATGATGGTGTCAATGTTACTTTAGGGTTACCAATTATTCGTACATCTGTAGATCATGGTACTGCTTTTGGTAAAGCAGGTAAGGGTACAGCTTCTCCTGCAAGTATGGAGGCCGCATATAGACTAGCAATTGAAATGAGCTTGAAAAAATTCTATAACTAAATCTAGGGTGGTGATCGCCCTAGAATACACTTCACCGCTTAGCTGCTCTACAACATGCTTATTTAATGTATTATTAAATAAAAAAACTATATAATTTAAAAAGGATGGTGCTTTATAATGGCAAAAAAATCTATTCATGATTTTCACAAAATGATTGCAGAAAAAGAACCAATTACTTATTTGACGGCTTATGACTACTTAACAGCTAAAATGGTAGAAAAAGCAGGCATTGACATGATTTTAGTTGGAGACTCTTTAGGTATGGTTATGTTAGGTTATGAAACAACTATTCCTGTAACTCTAGACGATATGATTCGTCATTGTCAGGCAGTTCGTCGTGGTGCACCTAATACATTTATCATTGGCGATATGACCTATATGTCTTATCAAGTATCTGATGAGCAAGCTGTAGAGAGTGCAGGCAAAATGGTTAAAGAGGGTTGGTGTGATGCTGTTAAGTTAGAGGGTGGCGGAACTCGGATGGCTAGTAGAATTAAAGCCATAAATGAATCTGGTATTCTTGTTATGGGTCATATTGGTTTAACTCCTCAATCCATGGGTCAACAGGGTGGTTATAAAGCCCAAGGCAGAAACTCACAGGCTGCAGTAAATATTGTCAAAGAAGCTAAAAGATTAGAAGAAGCTGGTGCTTTCAGTATCCTGGTTGAAGCTGTTCCTGCTATGGTTGGTAAAGCTATAACCGAAAGAGCAGGTATTCCTATCTTAGGTATTGGTGCAGGTTCTTATACCCATGGTCAGTTATTAATTTTTGCTGATATGGTTGGTTTATATGATAACTTTACACCTAAGTTTGTAAAACAGTATGCTAATGTAAATGAAGTTATCTCCAATGCCTTTAAACAGTACCATCAAGATGTAAAAGAGAAAAGCTTCCCCATAGATGCAGAACATACTTATAAAATGAAAGACGAAGAAGTGCAAGATTTCTTAGGATTGCTAGAAAAAGAAGATATTTAGATCCCTATATATTAGAAATAAAAAGCAATGTGCATCTTAGGTGCACATTGCTTTTTATTTCTAACCCGATATCGATTCATTGTGTGTTATAATAAAGTACTCAATACCATTATAATAACTTTTGCCCTCAAGGACAACAAGTATGAAATACGTATGAACGGAGGGTATTCTGATATGAATGCTGAAAAAGCCTATTTTTTATCTAAAGTTAAGGACCTATCTGTATTTAATGAAGAGGAATTAAATGAGCTTGCTGGTGACTTTCATTGGGAAGAGTATCCTCAGGGGTATGATATCATCAAGCAGGGGCAGGATCGGAATCAGTATTATGTCCTGGTTGAGGGGACGGCTGAAGTCTTAGACGGTAACCCGGAAATAGGAGAAATCAGGGTAAATACCTTTGGCTCCGGAGATGCTTTTGGGGCTAGGTCCTTACTAACTGACGGACAGGCCCCTTTTACTGTTAGGTGCTTAGAAAAATGTAAAGTTTTAGTAACTTCTCATGAGCAGTTTACTCGTATGCTGATTCGTTGGCCAAAGCTTTACAAAAAACTCATTGAAAGAATGTCACGCAATTTGGATCAAATAAATAATGGTTTATGGGAAGCCAGGCAAAAGGAATTTTTGCGTATTTCTTTACAACATTCCCAATATTTAAATAAGTTCTATGGCCTATGGGGCAGCCCTAAAACCACTAAATTTATTGAGGAAAAAATTACAGAATTAACTCAAAGCAGAGAACATTTACTCTTAATTGGAGAGCGTGGTACAGGGCGGCAAATGCTGGCCTGGTACTTGCACAAAAATAAGTTTGGTGCTACAGCACCTTTTGTTGCAGTAGATGGACATGACTTAGAACAACAATTGGGTGATAGAATCTTTGAAAAAACTGGAGGTCAGGAGGAAAAGTCTGCAATACACGGTAACCTTCTGGAATTTGTTTCAGGGGGCACATTATATATTAGTGAAATAAACGAACTTTCCCCTGAGATACAAGTTAAATTGGCTCAGTCATTACGTTCAAATAATAATTGTCTTGTGGTAGGTAGTTTACAGGACACCCCTGAAGCAAGTAATCTAATTCCTGAGCTGCGGGAATTATTTTTAGACCTATTTAAGCTTACACCATTGCGTGAGCGCAAAAGGGATATACCCTTTTTGGCGCAGGGCATATTAGAAAAACTGGCGAAACAACATAACCGTACAACTCCTAGCTTGGATCATGAAGCTACTAAACTATTGCTATCACATAATTATCGACAAGGTAATATCACAGAACTTATCCAGGTAGTTGAAAGAGCCTTTTTTCTAGTAGAACAAGATGTGATTAGTCTTGAACACCTATTTTTTGGTCCAACTTCCAAAAAGATTGCTGGAACCTTTGATCTTCTGTCTTTTCCTTGGGTGGAAAAGTTGATTAAAAAGGGTGATTTCGTTCTCTCGTTACGGAGAGTTACTACAATCGTTTTTATATTTATAACCGCTGCACTTTTTATAGTGCCTAAGGCGACAATAAATTTGGGTTTATTTGCTTTGGTTTGGGGTCTTTGGTGGCCTATGTTAGCTATGATTTCTCCACTTTTAGGGAGAATCTGGTGTACAGTTTGCCCCTTTGCATATGTTATGGAACTTGTACAACGGAAAATTCATTTAAATCATCCTGTTCCAGCTTTTATTAAGAAATATGATTACCTTTTAATTACTTTCTTGTTTCTCCTTATTTTTTGGATAGAAGTAGTTTTTGATATGCGTTTAAATCCAATATCTACGGGAATATTGTTGGCAGCTATTTTAGGATCCGCTATTTTGACCGGGATAATTTTTACACGGCATACATGGTGTCACCATTTATGTCCATTGGGAGGATTTGTTGGCATGGCTTCCATCGGAGCAATGCTTGAGGTTAGAGCTGATGCTACAGTTTGTCTTAATAAGTGTACTACCTATGACTGCTATAAAGGCAATGATGCTGCAGATGGATGCCCGATGTTTCAACATGCTCCCTTTGTTGACAATAATCTCGCCTGCAAAATGTGTTTTAATTGTGTTCGTAGCTGCAACAATGGAGCCGTTCAGTTTAATTTAAGGCCTCCGGGCAGAGAAATATGGCATCTGTTGAGGATTAATCAGGGGTTTGTAATTTTCATCGGGGTTTCTTTGGGTATTCTTATTCCTATCAATTATTTTATACCCTTACGTCAGCTTTGGACCTCAGACTATTGGATATTTTGGTTTAGCCTGAATTATTGGGGCACCGCGCTTTTAGCTGGCTTATTTACCTGGAGAATTGCTAAGCCTTTTAAAACAAAGGCTGCTTCTAGGCGTATCAAATTGATCTTTTCGTTAATTCCAATAGTTATAGCTGGACATATTATCTATCAGCTAAATTTCCTGCCTGGTGCCGATTCCATTTTGATGAGCTTTGGATATAAAACTGCTGAGGGTGTCATCAGTGCAATTAATTTTTCTGTATTAAGAGCCATACAATTGTTGGCTGCTCTAATAGGTGTGGTATTGACAGGGTTTACATTTTTTATGGTATTGCGGAGTAGTAGGAAAAAATCTGGAAATATAAGTTTAATAAATACAAGGCAATCAACTAGCCGGCTTTAGAAACCTTATCCTATAAAATATGAGTAAGGCAGTCAATTGACTGCCTTACTCATATTTCAGTCAGCTATTCTTTTCTCTCCTTTTATTGATTGAAAAGGTTTAATATCCTGTGAAACTTCAACAACTCCAATAAATTCATTGTTCTCGTCACGAACAGCAATATACCTAATAAAAACATACTTGCCGTCAAAAAGCAGCCAAAAATCCTCCCAATCTTTTTTCCCGCTTGCTAAATCTTCGACTAGCTTTTCAACAATATCTACACTTGCAGGTGGGTGACAATTTTCTACCTTACGACCGATAATAGACCGGGCTCTTACAAAGATCCTATCTTTATTTGCGGAAAAGTACTTAACTATACCCTCTTTATCTACATAGGTAATGTCCACTGGTAAGTGGTTAAAGATAAGGTTGATTTCTTTTGGCGTAAGGATTCCTGTTTCAAATTTTAAAAAGCCTTTATTCATTTTCGCATCAGTATCGTTAACATTATCGGTAATATTAAGATTGACAGGTTTCCATTCATTATTAGGTTCAATCAGACAGTAACCGATTTCTGCGCTGTCTTGCATAATATGGTACCACTCATCTTCAGTCAAAACCTTTAAAGAGGTATCAAATAGAACTTTCTCTTCTTTAGTAATCATGTCAAGCATCTTTTTTAGAAGTAGCTCCAGCCCTTCAAAAATCTGATTCTTAATATCTGGACTATAATTAATTGCCAGCTTTTTAGCTTCTTTGAGTAAACTTCTAATTTCATCATCATGTGTCCACATTATTTTAGAAGGTCCGGTAATTTCGTATTTTTCAAGAAAAGGAAACAAAAGATTTTCCTTCCGGCTGTAATGCTTTTCGACATCCCATAGAAGGTTAAGCTTTTCACGAAGCTTTAGTAGATTGTCTTGGCTGGGGTCATTTTTAAAAGCTTCTACCACAGCTTTCGTTTCTTCGACTAGCTTTTCAATAGCTCTGTTTTCCAACTTAAAGGTGTGAATCGGATGCCCGGGAGGAAGTTTCAGTTCCGGTGTTTTTTCTAACGCATTTTTAAAAACTTCCATGTGTACATCACATAACCTACGCACCTCTTCAATGGGTAAACCTTCATTTATCAGCTCTTGTTCAATTGCAGCAAGCTCAGCAGGGGCAATATCTTTGACAATTTCATTAAATTTGTTTTTTACTTCGTCAACTGATTTTCCCTGATGTAGCTCAAGGATAATTTCTTTTGTTTTCTGTTTTCGATATTCCCTATTATTAATAATTTCACTCAAAAAAGCCACCTCCAATGATATTTTCTCCATATAGTTTAACCATAATTTAATCTTTTTGTATGGTTTTACCTAAATAATGACTAATTTTAAAAGTAGGCCTATATTTTTGCGCATATAAGGCATGTCCATCATTTTTCATTAATACTTAGCCTAAAAGCACTGCCTACTATTTATTTCTATGGCTGTAACAATTTTCTCAAGTTTCTCTATTGAACCTTTTTTCTGCGACTTACCTCTGGCTTCCTTGTGCAAGAAAAAGCTCACATACTCCCAGAAAGCGGCAGACATGTTATTTTCATTGGTAGCAAAAACAACAGACGGTGGCGAAGTTTTTCCAAAGATTACTCCCACATCCTCTTTGGCATAGATCATGGGTCCTGCCGTTTCTGGAGCAGTTATAAGATAGACATTGTAACTATCAAAGGTCTTGAGCAGCCTGATAATATTTTGAAGGTGCCTGCTAAATTCTCCTTGCGTGAAGAATAGTGCCGTGTCACCAAATATATCTGAAAAGTTGAGCATAATTTGTCCACTTCGTATTTTTTTTAAATCAGGAATGGTGATAATTTCAGTAAATTGTTGTTTTTGCAAACTCTCTTCAAACTTTTTTATTCTCATTTCCTGATAAGCTAATACCTGGTCCTTATTATTACTATCCATGCGTGAAAGAATGCTTTCTGCAACATCAATAGGCATGGTTATGTTTGAAAGCACATCTGTTTTTACGATACTGTCTGCTTCCTCATTATCAAATTCCGAAAGAATGGACAAAAATCCTTCCTTACTTTCAGGCGTAAAAATACGCATAAGCGGCTGACAGAGGGAAAGAAAATTCTTATATTCCTGACTGAGCGCTGTGATCGTATTTTTATCTGTATAAAGAAAGTTGGCTGCATTTCTTGTTTCATCTCCTATGGAATTTGAAGTTACAGCAACAGTATTAGGAGCGATAAATAATGTACGCTTAAAGACCCTGTCGCGAATTTTCGGATAATAGTACGGCTCGATGGCGCCTGTCATATAAATTGGCAACCACTCTTTAACAGCGGCAAACAGTTCCTCAAGGCTGCGGGTAACAGAGTGAATAATTTTTATCTTATTACCACGCATAGTTACCTGGAAAAAAAGCGTTGCCCATTTTGCTGTAAACTCAGGGTTTTCAGTCAGCCAATCCATGTTCTCATCGCTGTATAAAAGCAGTGTTTGAGGGGTTTTGTTTTTCAAAATAAGAGAAAAAAAGGCAATAACCGCATTTTGTTTACCCTCTATACCATAAAATACTTCCATATCAGACGTTATGCTTTCATTGATTTTTAAATCATCAACGGCTGGAATCCGCGGGGGTTTTTTAAATTTAAACCGTGCTATATTGTCAACAAAACTTTTGATAGCTTTAGTGTCGTCTGCTTTTTCCGCCAGAAACCATTTATAAATAAGCCTGGTTACTTCCTCCAAATTTGCTGATAGATTTTTTAAGGACACTTTAAGCTCTTCACTCAGGGCAGCTTTTTGATATTCTTGACTGCAATTTCGAGCAAAATATGCGGCCATAGCCATTATGTAATTTTCATTTTTGGCGGGGGTGCGTACCCCTCTACGCAAACGGCTGACAAATGAGGCATCAAGGGATACATTTCGAGCCAGGGCAATGTTTGATGTATCGGTAATCTTCATCAGCAGGTCAAGCTTCTCTCCAAACTTCACACGTAACACCTCCTATCACAATTTTAGCATATGGTTAAATAACATGGTAAGGACTTTGGCACAAATAGTGTTATGAATTTGGCAATGCCAAATGGTTTAGAGATATTTTTTTCCTGACTTTTGCAGATGATAGAAATAAAATCCCGATATTTCATTGTTAATTCAATGATTTCCGGGATTTTCTTTTATTTTGTGTTGTATATCTAACGTATTTATGTTATAATAGATGCATGAAATGGAGGTTGTTTTATGAGCAGTATTCAGGTCTATAACAGTCGAGGAAATCGCTATGTTAGGATTGTTGAGTCTTATCGTGATCCGGTTACTAAAAAGCCTAAAACTAGGATTCTTAAGAACTTGGGCAGAGAAGACGAACTTGAAGCAAAAGAGCCTGGGATTGTTAAAAG
>JUEF01000030.1 GCA_000802045.1 Peptococcaceae bacterium BICA1-8 | reverse complement strand
GGAGATCGCCACGCTACGCTCGCGATGACAATTATTAAATAAAAGCAGACGCAATAAATTAACCTCAAAGTAATGTCAGACGCACAATTTTAACCAAGAAGCAAGTGTCAGACGCAAAAGCTAAACCAATTAGCAATTATCAGACGCAAAAAATAACTCCAAAGTAAATGTCAGACGCTCAAATTTAACCAAGAAGCAGGTGTCAGACGCAAAAAGTTGACCCAAAAGTAAAACTGACCCAAAAAATTAGCCGAGGTGTAAAAAATGCATGAACTTTCCTTAGCCCAAAATTTATTAGAAATAGTCACAAAGTCGGCAGAAGAAAATAATTTGGTAAAGGTTACTACAGTTTCTGTGGTAGGGGGGGAGTTAGGCGGTATAGTTAGTGATGCTTTGCAATTTGGTTTTGAGGTCAGCTGTGCCGGTACAGTTGCACAAGGGGCCAGCCTTTTATATCGAGAGTTGCCGGCATTAATTAGATGTGGTTCTTGTAACCATGAGTTTCTCTGGAAAACTTATGGTTATTCTTGTCCCCAATGCTCCCAATTGGGTGGAGTGATGTTTCAAGGAAATGAATTTTATGTTGAATATATTGAAGGTGATGGGGAGGAGGACGGAAAAAATGACCCAGATTAGAGTTGAAACAAACATTTTACAGGCAAATGATGAGGTAGCTCGACAATTAAAGGAAAAGTTTCGCGCAAAGAGTATCACCGTCATTAACCTTATCAGCTCGCCGGGCGCTGGGAAAACAACCCTTTTAGAGCACAGTATACCAAGGCTTATAAAGAAGTACCGAGTAGGTGTTATTGAAGGAGATGTGTTAACAACCCGGGATGCTGATCGCATCGCAAAACTAAATGTTCCAGTAGTTCAAATTGAAACTAAGGGTGCCTGTCACCTAGATGCAAACATGGTTTTAAAGGCTGCAAACCAAATGGATTTAGATAATTTAGATTTTATCATTATTGAAAACGTAGGAAATCTAGTCTGCCCTGCTACCTTTGAATTGGCAGAAGATGCTAAGGTAGTAGTTTTAAGTATAGCCGAAGGTAGTGATAAGCCAGCCAAGTACCCAACTATTTTTACAAGGGCCAAGGCCTGTATTCTAAACAAAATGGACCTTCTTCCTTACAGCAACTTTTCTCTAGATGAATTTTATCAAGATATAAAAAGGATAAATCCCCAAATGAAGGTTTTCGAGGTAGCGGCCTTACGAGAAACTGGTTTAGATTCTTGGTTAGAATGGTTGGAGGGAATGATGGTCAATGGAGGCCAAAAGGATTGAAATTAAGGGTGTTGTTCAGGGAGTAGGTTTTAGACCCTTTGTTTATTCCACTGCCTATAATAATAATATTAAAGGCTGGGTCTTAAATAATTCTCAAGGTGTTTTTATTCATGCTGAAGGCTCTAAAGGAAATTTAGATGCCTTCATATTTGCATTGTTTAATAACCCGCCTCGCTCATCGATAATTAAAGAAAAAGTAATTCTTGAGGAAAAAGTAGAAGGATATCAAGAATTTACAATAGTAGAGAGTCAGGGAGGAGGAGAACAGGAAGCGTTGATTTCCCCTGACTTAGCAATGTGCCCTAAGTGTTATGAGGATGTAACTAAAGGAGAAAACAGGCGAAATAAATATCCTTTTACCAATTGTACCAACTGCGGACCCCGTTTTACTATTATCAAAGAGGTTCCGTATGACCGCCCCAAGACTACTATGGCTGGATTTCCTATGTGTTCAATTTGTAAAGAAGAATACCATAACCCGCTAGACCGAAGGTTTCATGCTCAGCCCAATGCTTGTCCGGAATGTGGGCCCCAAATTAAGCTTTGTGATGCAGAAGGCAAGCCTGTTTTTGGTGTAACTGTAGCTGAACTATTGCTTAATGGACATATTTTAGCTGTTAAAGGATTAGGTGGCTATCACTTAGTTTGTGATGCAAAGAACATACAGGCTGTCGATAGGATGCGTCAGAGTAAAAAAAGGGAAGCAAAGCCTTTTGCTGTAATGGCAAAGGATATGGAAGTTGTGAAAAAATACTGCAAGCTTACCTCGCGGGAAATTGAGTTATTGGATAGCCCCCAGGCACCTATTGTAATCTTACCCTGCAAATCTCACAATTTGCCGTCAAGTTTAGCGCCTGGAGTAGAAACCTTGGGAGTTATGCTTCCTTATACTCCCCTACACCTGCTTTTATTTAGTGAGGAATTAGAGCTTTTAGTGATGACTAGCGGCAATATCAGCAGTAATCCCCTGATCTATCAGGATGCTACTGCTTTACTAGAGCTTCATGATAGTGCTGAATACTATCTTTTGCACAATAGGGAGATATACAATCGTTGTGATGATTCAGTTGTTCGAGTTATTAATGGTCAAACTCAAATTTACCGCAGGGCTCGAGGTTATGTCCCTTTACCTGTGGAAATACCAGAACAGATTTCGGTTTTCGCCTGTGGTGGAGATTTAAAAAGCACCTTTTGCTTAACTAAGGGCACTAAGGCTTTTTTAAGTCAGCATATGGGTGATTTGGATAATTATAAAAATTTCCAAGAATATATTCTTACCGCGGAAAGGATGCAGGATTATCTCTCAATTAATCCCCAGGCTGTGGTTGTTGACCTACATCCAGAATATAACTCCCATAAGTGGGGCTGTGAATGGAAAAAGCCGATTATTCAGGTTCAACATCACCACGCCCACCTAGCTAGTTGTCTTGCAGATAATGGTGTAACCGAAAAAGCTCTAGGAGTTATCTGTGATGGTACCGGATATGGTACTGATGGCAAAATTTGGGGTATGGAATTCCTTTTAGGGGATTTCAGCGGATTTGAGCGTTTGGCCCATTTAGAGTATACACCACTACCGGGTGGAGAGGCGGCTGTTAAGGAGCCTTTAAGAATGGCAGTAAGCTACTTATATCAATATCTTGGTCAAGCAGATGTTTGGCAAGCAATTGAAAATTTGCAAAACCTAAAAAAGGAAGAAATGGTGATAATCATGCAGCAGATAGAAGCTGATATAAACTGTCCTTTGACTTCTAGTTGTGGACGTTTATTTGATGCAGTTAGTGCTTTATTGGGGATTTGTACCAAGGCAAACTATGAAGGTCAGGCCGCAATAGAAATGGAAGAACTAGCTGACAGCAGTTTCCGGGGAAAAGGTTATGGCTTTGAGTTAGAGCAAAGGGAGTCATTACCTATACAAATTTCTACCGCTAGGATGTGGCAGGAACTTTTGGCAGATATTTCCCAGGGAATTAGGAGGGAGCAAATTGCTGCTAAATTTCACCTAACTGTAGCAGAGATGATTGTTGCAACTTGTCAGGCGCTAGAAAAATTGCTGCCTTCTAGGAAAGTAGCCCTAAGTGGTGGCGTAATGCAGAATAAGCTTTTGATAGAAATACTAGTACCAATGTTAAAGGAAAAAGGATTTGAGCCGCTCCTACACAACCAGGTGCCAGCTAATGACGGTGGATTGAGTTTGGGGCAGGCTATAATCGGAGGGAGGTTAGCCAATGTGTGTAGCAGTTCCAGCAAAGGTGCTTAAAGTTGAAGAACCCTGGGCTGAGGTAGATTTAGAAGGTACCACCTTTAAAATAAACATGATGCTGACACCGGAAGTAAAGGTGGGAGATTATGTTCTAATTCATGCTGGGTTTTCTATTCAGCACCTAAGTCCTGATGAAGCCAAGGATACGCTGCAGTTGTGGGAGGAGTACTATGCTCAACTTGAAACTAAATAAGAGTACGGTAAAAAATATACTAAAAGGTATAAATAGCAAAAGTAATATCAGGATAATGGAGGTTTGCGGTACCCATACAATGGCTATTGCTAGAGCAGGCATAAAACAGCTCTTACCTCCTAATATTGAGCTAATTTCCGGCCCGGGCTGTCCTGTTTGTGTTACCGCTCAAGAAGATATCGAGAGGATCTTTTTACTAGCCAGGAAGCCCGAAGTAATTATTACTACCTTTGGCGATATGCTACGGGTACCAGGTTCTACCGGCAGCCTGCAGGAAATGCAGGCGGAGGGCGCTGATGTGAGGATTGTCTATTCTCCCCTTGATGCTGTAAATTTAGCCCGTAATAATCCTAAAAAGGAAATTATCTTTTTGGCAGTAGGCTTTGAAACTACTACCCCTACGGTGGCGCTTGCTTTGGAAGATGCCTATAAAACAGGAGTGGATAATTTCAGTATTGTATGTATGCATAAGCTGGTAATACCGGCTTTGAAGGCCCTTTTATCTGATGAAGAAACAGAAATTCATGGGTTTCTGCTTCCCGGTCATGTTAGTACGATTATTGGTACCATTCCTTATGAATTTATCCCCAGGGAATACCAAAGAGCCTGTGTGGTTTCCGGTTTTGAGCCTGGTGACATTCTAGAAAGCATTTTACTTATAAGCCGGCAGCTGGAAAATGCAGATTACAAGGTAGAAAACCAGTATAAGCGGGGAGTAAAAACCGAGGGTAATAAAATAGCTTTGGAAATCATGGACAAGTATTTTGCTCCATTTAATTCTTTATGGCGGGGCATGGGGGAAATCAAAGAAAGCGGGCTTAAGCTTCGTCCGGAATATGTTCAATATGATGCTATACTTAAATTTGGACTAGAGGATGCCTTAGTCCAGCTAGCTCCCACAGGATGTATTTGCGGTAATATCTTAAAGGGTATTCTAAAGCCGGAGGAATGTGCACTTTTTAGTAAAATGTGTACTCCCGCTTTTCCTGTCGGGCCCTGTATGGTATCATCAGAAGGGGCTTGTGCAGCTAGTTATTATTATGCGGGGGGTGAAGTTATTGGCCGATGAAAAAATACTTTTGTCCCATGGAGCCGGAGGATTGAAAACTCAAAGACTTATCAGAGAGGTATTTCAGAAGAATTTGGGTAATGCCTATTTGCAACAAGAGTTAGACTCGGCTTTAATTAAATTTTCTCCTCATAAAATGGCCTTTACTACTGACTCTTATGTAGTAAGCCCTATCTTTTTTCCAGGCGGTGATATCGGTAAGCTCTCTGTTTGCGGTACAGTAAACGACTTGGCGGTAATGGGAGCTAAGCCTTTATATCTTACCTTGGGCTTAATTCTTGAGGAAGGCTTGCCTGTGGAGGAATTGGACAAGCTGATGTTTTCCCTGGGTAATACAGCCCGGGAAGCTGGTGTTCAGATAGTAGCCGGTGATACCAAGGTAGTAGAATATGGGGCCTGTGACAAGATTTTTATAAATACAGCTGGGATCGGGATAGTTCCACCTAATTTGGACTTGAGGCCGCAAAGGATGGCCCCTGGTGATAAGATTATTGTCAGCGGGCCGGTAGGTAACCACGGAATTGCTATTCTAGCTGCTCGGGAAAACTTAGATTTTTCGCCTCCTTTGGCCAGTGATTGTACATATCTAAATTATTTGATTGAAGGAATACTTAATACGGGAGCAAGCATCAAATGTATGCGTGACCCCACTCGCGGGGGGCTTGCCACAACATTAAATGAGTTGGCCCAACAGGCCAGTTTGGGTATAAAACTGCATGAGGAAGCCTTGCCTGTACAGCCTCAGGTTAAAGGTGCCTGCTCAATGCTGGGACTCGACCCTTTATATCTAGCAAATGAAGGCAAGGTTATTATTGTTGTTGCTAATAAAGATGCCCGTCAAGTACTTGAAGAAATACGTAAGTATGATATTGGTAAAAATGCCAGCATAATCGGCGAGGTAACAGATGCCCATTGTTCTACGGTGGTAATGGAAACAGAATTAGGAACATTACGGGTTTTAAGGATGCTCGAAGGAGACCCTCTGCCTAGAATATGTTAAAAGAATTTCAATAAAATAATAACAAAATGGGGGTCATAGGATGATTATAAAAACTACAGAAGATACATTGTTAAAGTTTAAAGACATTGCACCCTTTTTTAACGCCGTCCTTGAGGAGGATGTAGGCATTTTTGTTTACGATAAAAATATGCTTTTGGCTTATGTACCCAGTAGTAAAGTTAATTTAGGTTTGAAAGATGGCAGTCCTGTGGCAGAGGGTTCTATGCCTGACAAATGTCTGAAGACTGGGAAAAAAATTGTTACTATGATAAGTAAAGAAAGATCCCGCTGTGGAGTACCTTATTTGAGTTGTGCTACACCAGTTTTTTCCGAAGAAGGAAATACAGTGATAGGGTGCATTATAACAAACCAAAGTTTGGATACATATCAGAAAATAGTTGAAGTTGCTCAAAATCTAGATCATTCCTCCCAGGAGCTCTCATCAGCAATGGAAGAAATGTCAGCTCAGGCGCAAGAACTATCAGGAACAATTAGTTCAATAAATGAGATGGGAAAGGTTGTAAACCAAGATATTGGCAAAACCGACAATATCATTTCATTCATCAAATCTATAGCGGATCAAACAAATTTACTGGGTTTAAATGCTGCCATTGAGGCAGCAAGGGTAGGGGAATTGGGCCGCGGTTTTGGTGTGGTTGCTGAGGAAATACGAAAAATGGCTACAGAAAGTGGAAAGTCGGTCAAAGAAATTACGGAAGCTTTGGGAAGCATTCAAAAAGAAATGAACCGACTAACTGAAAGGATCAAGGAAATTGATAATGCTGTCCAAGAACAAGCTGGAGTGATTGAAGAAATTACTGCATCCAGTACGGATTTAACAGCTATGGCAAATAATTTAACAGGTTTTGCTAATGATATGTACAAGCTAACCAAATAAGAAAAGCGACAATTGGGGATCACCCTCAATGTCGCTTTTCTTTTGTAATAATCAAATTCCATTTTTGAGAAGGGAATGGTTTAGATGTCGCTCGTTAAGGGAACTGATAATGGGCGCCTTTCTTGTGGGAACAAACTTTAATATATTTCGTCAATAATAAATATAAAACCTCATGGAAACAATAAGATGTAAGCATAAAGGCTGGGAGGTTTTTAAACTGTTGAATTTGAAAAAATATATAGGTTTTCTAATAATGATCTTTTTATGTACTGCTTGCACCAATATTTCCAGTTCTGTACAGGGTGAAATTGATGCACCTTTACAAAATTTCATAAGCGAACGGATAAAGATGTTTTCAGAAAAACATTTTACTAAATTACATAATTGTGAAGTAACTTTTTCTGAGGATAAGGGTGCTGTTTCTGTAGAGTTTGTTCCTGATTTTGGATCAATAACATTTAAAAATGACATTTGGCACTGGGCAGCTGCCCATGCCATGAACCTAACCTATGTTTTCCCTGAAATTAAGGATTATAGGTATACAGTTTTTGATGATAAAAATAATAAATTAATGGATTTGGAAATTGATGAATTGGGCATCAGGATCTTGCCAGAAAAGTTTTTTGGTAATAGGGGGCCTGGTGATTACCGGCATTGCTTTACAAAAGTAGAATTAACAAAAATAGGTAATGAGCTTCCTTTAGATGAAGATTTCTTTGACGGATCACAGCTGCCGTAATGAATAAGGCATGACGTCTATAGGGGTAATTCAAGATGTCGGCATGATAACTTAAATGTAAATCTGCACGTCAGCATTACAACTCAAGGGCAATTCTGCACGACAGCACCAAGATTATTAATGCTGACCTAAAATGTGACATAGAAGTCGTCACGCCGACCCAATATATAGCTTTTAAGCCGTAATGCCGACATAAGGAATTACGTGTAAGACGTCAAGCGTTATGTAAAAAGCTTTGGGGAAGGGTAATAGCTTAGTTTCTTCCATGTACGTCCCCCTGGAAGGAGGCTAAAGCTAACCCTATCCCCTTTTTTAGTTACTAGTGATTGGTGACTGGTATAATTCTAATTAGACGATAGACGATATTCTATCAGCTTTTTTTATTTTTGAAGGAATTCGTCTAGCTAATTTAGAATAATAGATTAACTAATATTCTAAAGGAGGATTTAAGTGATGAATTGGAAAGAAATACAGGATAACGCTAGGGAAAAGCTTAATCCGGTTTGTAAGGTCTGTCCGGTGTGTAATGGAGTGGTCTGTCGTGGTCAAATGCCCGGTATGGGCTCTCCAGGTACCGGAGCGTCATTTATTAATAATTTTCAAGCATTGGCTAATTATAAATTAAATTTACGTACTTTACATGATGTTAAAGAGCCGGAAATGTCCGTAGAGATTTTCGGTCACAAGTTGGCCATTCCGGTAATTTTGGGAGCAGTGGCCGGAGGCAAAATAAACTTAAACAGCTGTATAACAGAGGAGGAGCTGGTAGATAATTGGTTACAAGGGGCTCGGTTATCAGAAACTTTAGGAATGACTGGTGATGGCCCGGATCCTACCCTTTATACAATAGGATTAAATGGTTGTAAAAAATACCCTGGTGTAACGATTCCAATAATTAAACCCCGACCTCAGGCCGAGATTATAGCCAAGATCAAAGAAGCTGAAGAAGCGGGGGCAATAGCCGTAGGGATAGATATTGATGCAGCAGCATTAATTCATAATAATATTAAAGGTTTAACTGTTGAACCTAAGACCTTAGCAGAGTTAAGGGAAATAATAAGCAGCACAACCCTCCCTGTAATACTTAAAGGTATTATGACCCCAGATGACGCATTAATTGCTGCAGAAGCGGGGGCAAATGCAATTGTAGTGTCTAACCATGGCGGGAGAGCCATGGACCATCTTCGAGGAACTGCAGAAGTGCTCCCAGAGATTGCTAGTGCAGTAAGAGATAAAATGACTATTCTAATTGATGGTGGAGTCAGAACTGGTTTAGATGTTTTAAAATGTCTGGCTTTAGGTGCCCATGCTGTAGTTGTTGGTAGACCACCTACTATAGCTGCTATCGGTGGCGGAGCTGAAGGCATTAAAGTAATGATGGATAATTTTAAGTTTGACCTGAGGAAAACTATGATTTTAACAGGCACTAAGAATGTCCGTTATGTGAATAAGAATATCCTGTATAAAGAATAGTGAAATAGTGGAAAGGCATTATCTGTCATCGCGAGCGTAGCGTGGCGATCTCCGACCCAAGAGATTGCCACAGGCTAAAGCATACAAGGTAACGCAGGAGAAGTATTAGAAAAGTTAGATAGAATAATAAAAAACCCCCTGACTTTATAAAGTCAAGGGGTTTTTGCTACTGCTTCATGTTTTCCTTATTATATCTTCTATAGGCATATAAACCCACGAGGCCAAGTGGAACAAATATCACGGCAAAGGGAAGCAATGAAACTATTATTATTAAGAAGCCTTTGGATAGCTCTGTTAAAAGTTTTACTGAATTAGTGAAGCCACTGGCCATCTTGTCCTGTAGTAGAACTGGTGCTTGTTGAGCTTCTAGTATCTCTTGAACCTCCATTACCTCAACATCTAAGGTAGCAAAGTTTACCAGGTTATCCCATTTTTTCAGTGTACCTGTAAAGTTTTCAATTTGATATCTGATATTTGATAATTCCTTCTCTAAAGAAATAACATCCTCGATCTTAGCCGCTTTTTTCAGAATTTCCAAGAGTCTTTCCTCATGTATATGTAAAGACTTAAGCCTTGCTTCTGTATCGAAGTACTGGCTGGTAATGTCCTCGCCACGAGTTTGACTATTTATTACATTCCCAAGGTTATTAAAGTCTAAGAGAAAGCCAGTCAATCTTGCTTCTGGAATTCGTAGTTTGAAAAAAGCTCTTCTATTTTGAACGGTACCTTGATTATTTAACCTTCTACCTGAAATATCAGAGCTTTCAATGTAGCCGCCTACCGAATTTGTTTGATTAATGATAGCAGTTGTGACCTCATCAAAGTTATTAGTTTCCATTATTAGATAGGCCGAGCTAATTATTTTTCTGCCACTGTCAATGGCAGTATTACCTTCCATTTCCTTTTGTGCAGAATCCATGTCGGCCTGGTTATTATTAAAGCCTACAGGTTCTGTTGGTGCCTGCTGTTTAGCTTCAGATTTAGGCATTTCTTTTTTTGCTGCCCCGCAGCCGGAAATAGCTAAGATTATAGCTAGAATCATTACTAGAAAAATTGGTAAAATTTTTTTAAGTCTCATTTTTTACCCTCCTTCACCTCTTTGGAAATTAATTCATGGACACTTTCTTCTATTGACGAGTTCTACTGCTAAAAAGTTCCATAAAAAATCGCCTAAAGATTCTAGCTATCTTTTCCTTGCATTTTTCTTGGCTCTCACTATCTCCATTACCTCATCTCTCTCTGGTGAAGGGGTAATATCCTTTAACATAATATAAACCTTAGACCAGTTGACGGTATTTTCTCCCTTATAAAGGGGCAGGTTTTCAGTTTCTAATATGCTGTAGAGCTTTTTACGGAAGGCTTTTTCCTTACGCTTAATTCTTATCTCTTTACCTTTACCAAAAGCATATAATAACAAAACAAAGTAGCCAATTAAAAATATGGATTTAATAAAGGTTGAATTTATTTCAATAAACATAAGCATTGATTATGACTCCTCCTATTATAGATATTTATAATAATATTTAATTATAACATAATATAATGGAAGAATATTGTATTTAGAAAAGGAAAAGTAAGATTAAAGGCGAAAATACAGATTATAGAATTAAACTTATCTAAAGTGGAGGGATAAATATGGCTGATAAGCAGGTAGTTGTTTTTGGACTCTCAAATGAGAAATACGGATTAGAAATTACTGTTGTTCAGGAGATAGTTCGCTATCAAGATATTACCAGAGTGCCAGAGGCACCCCTTTTTATAAAGGGAGTAGTTAATTTGCGGGGGCAGGTTATTCCAGTTGTAGATCTAAAAAGACGTTTTTATCAGGTAGATTCTGAAGTAACTGAGGAAACACGAATTGTAGTAGTAAAAGTTGGTGATAAGACTATCGGTATAATAGCTGATGAGGTTTCTGAAGTTTTAAGGATTCCGGAAGAGGCTATTGAACCTACTCCAACCTTGTTAAACAGCTTTAACCAAAGTGGTATAATCGGTGTAGGAAAACTAGAAGGAAGTTTGCTTATTTTGTTGGATTTAGAAAATACTTTAAGTAGCAAGGAATTAAAAGAGATAGAGAAGGTAGGTTAAAAGGATAGTGAAAAGTGGAAAAGTGGGATAGTGGAAAAGTAAAAGAGTGAAAGAAGGGTGAGTTTATGAAGATTGCGGCAATCCAAATGGATATCATGCTAGGTCAACCGGAAGAGAATCTGAAAAAGGCAGAAGAGTTGGTGCGGCAGGTAGCTAGAGAAAACCCTGATGTGATCCTTTTGCCGGAAATGTGGAATACCAGTTATGATTTAAAAAGAGTGGATGTAATTGCTGATAGTGAAGGAGTCCCTAGTGCCTCACGTATTGGTGAACTAGCTAAAGAGCTAGGGGTAAACATAATAGCTGGTTCTGTAGCTGATAAAAAAGAGGGAAAAGTATATAACACTGCCTACGTTTTTGATCGGAAGGGAAAAAGGATTTTTGATTACAGTAAAATTCACCTATTTGGCTTAATGAATGAAGGGGAATATATAGAGCGGGGCACAAAAAGGGCTACTTTTGAGCTAGATGGTGTTACCTGTGGATTAATAATTTGTTATGACCTGCGCTTTCCTGAATTGTGCAGGGCTTTAGCTTTGGATGGGGCAAAGATAATATTTGTTCCTGCTCAATGGCCCCATCCTCGGATGCATCCATGGCGCATTCTTAATCAGGCTAGAGCCATTGAAAACCAATTGTATGTGGTAGCTGTAAATAGAGTAGGGCAAGAAGGAAGTACGGATTTTTTCGGTCACTCTATGGTTATCGATCCTCTTGGAGAGATTTTATATGAAGCCGGAGAAAGGGAAGAAATAAAAGTGGTTCAATTGGATTTAAAAGAAATTGAAATAGTAAGAAAGAAAATGACCTGCTTTAAGGATAGGTTTGAGGAAGCGTATATTTAAGGCTGAGGCTGAGGCTGAGGCTGAGGTTAAGGTTAAGATTAGGCATGGTTCTGCATGAATATAAAAAGGCTATTTGTCCAAGGTTTATTTACAGTATAGGGGAGTGTATTATAGCCAAATTATTAGTTATAATAAGAAAATATTATTGTATTATTATTTACATATAAAGGAATCGGTAGAAAAATGTAGAACCTATTATATAATAGCTTATTTTGAATTTTTCACTAAAAAATAAGGGTGACATAATGGCCGTTAATTATTGGGAAATAAAGGAAATTAACATAAAAAAATATCTGCCCTATATTAATGGCTTTCTAGTTCTATATATATTTGCTTCAGATTTATTTATTAACAATTTTATAGCTATATTAGAAGCTTGGAGGATTGGTTTTTATTTATTTGCTATATTATTAGTAATAATAGTGTCCCCCTTCACTTGGCGTAAATCCTCCAACAATTTGGTATGGATATTACGGGTTTTGGTTTTAATTTCTTTAATTTACATCTCCCTCACAACATATAGTCCTATTATTTTTTCCCTATATTATTTGCAGATTTTAACGTTTGCCCTTTGGTATAAAAACTTTCGCCAGTTTCTGGTCGGAGCAGCTTTATTAACTATTACTTATCTTATTACCTCGTTTATTAATTCTGTTTTAAAAGATGAAGTAATAAAATGGGGATTTTTCGCTGTTTTTATTAGCTTTCTCTCTGTACACCTACTACATAACCAAAAAGAAAATAATAAAATGCTTCGCCAGCTTTCAAAAATATTTAAAATAATGCTTAGTACCACAAATAATGGTATTCAATTTATTGATGCTCAAGGCCATACAAGAATCTTGAATCCAGCTGCTGAAATCATCTATGGACGCCGTGAGGATGAGACAAATGGTGTGTATGATTGGGAATTATACTATAAAGGGCAGAAATTTGATGAAAACGGAAAGTATACTAGTTTAATAACAGAATCTCTAGAAACAGGGCAAGTACATAAAGATCAGATAAGATCCTTTACAGATGGACATGGTAAGCAAAAAACTTATTTAGTTGAAACCTTTAGGGTTTATGATGATGCTGAAAAAGAAATTATGGGGGCAATTGGTATTTACCGGGATATATCAGAGCAGAAGGAGATGGAACGTCAGCTTTTAGATGCCCATTATGAAATGGCTAATATGGCAGTAACTGATGAGTTAACAGAACTTTATAATTTTCGCTATTTTCGCCAGCGTTTGACTACCGAGATTGCTAAGGCATATAATTCTACCCTTAGCCTCTTAATAATTGATATAGATTTTTTCAAAAAATATAATGACCTCTATGGTCACCTTGAAGGTGATAAAGTTTTAAGAAAGATGGGGGTAATTCTAAAGGATAGCTTCAGAACTACTGATATTGTAGCTCGTTATGGTGGTGAAGAGTTCACAGTAATTTTGCCCGGTATGGATAAACAAAAAGCCCTAGAGGTTGCAGAACGAATTCGCATAAAGATAAAAGAAACACCCATAGAGGGTGAAGAAAAGCTTCCTCCGGGAAAGCTCACTGTAACAATTGGTGTTGCAACAGTCCCCGTTGATGCTAAGAATGCTGAAGAGCTTATAAAATTAGCTGATAATGCACTTTATAAAGGAAAGAATGCTACTAGAGATGTTGTAGTAACATATGAAGAAGGTTCTTATATCGCATATTAGTGCGATTTTTTTCTTATTTCTCCAAAAAAGCTAATTATAATTAGTTTTTTTAGTTAAGATTTTATCAAAATATAGAATATTTTAATTAATTATAGTATATTAAGTTTAACTAAAATTTGGTATTATAAACGTTTATATTTCTTGAAAAACCAATTACAAATCTTATTATGACAAAGGGGAGAAAATTATGGCTTTGAAGTGGCGAAATATTTCTATTGGATTTAAATATAGTATAGCTCTTATTTTAACTATTACCTTATTTACCGCTGCTACATTTATTGTGTATATTTCCCTTAGTGATATTAAGAACACAGTTGAAGTATTAGTGCGAGGGGGGGAACGGGCGATTACAATAACCGAGCTTGAATCCCTTTTTCAAGCAAAGGATATAAGAATTGCTGAATACATAACGTTTGAAAATGAAGATAATGTGTCAGGGTATAAAAAAATTGATGAAGAAATAAAAATTTTACAAGAAGAAGTAGCAGGGGTATTCGAGGCGGAAAAGGCTAAAGAGATATATCAAAAAATTGAACATTATGATAAAACAGCTAGTGATATTTTTACTAATGGAATTATTCAAGCTGTGAAAAACGGAGATGAAACTAAAAAAATTGTATTACGCAAACAAACCTCCCAAATCCGTGATCAGATAATAAGCCTTTTAAAAGAACTAAAAGTAATAATTAATGATGCAAGAGATATAGCTGTAGCGGATACCATGAATAGTATTCAAAAGACAATTAAGGTCTTAATAACTTCCCTTATAGCTGCTGGACTATTAGGCTCTTTTGCCATCATTTTGATAAGTACAGGAGTAAATCGTAATTTAAAACAAATTGTGGAAATGAATAAGGAAGTAGCAGAAGGGAATTTATTAGTAAATAATCTGAATTATAATGGTAATGATGAAATCGGCCAACTTGCAAATTCGACTAATTCTATGATTATTAATTTACGAAATATATTAACGGAGCTTACAGGTACATCCCAAGAAGTATCATCTCAAAGTGAAGAATTAAAGCAGATAGCCAATGAAGTTCAAAGGGGAAGTGAGCAAATTTCATTAATCATGGAACAGATTTCTACAGGGACCCAGGAGCAGGCAGAGGCATCAAACCAAATTGCTGTTTCGGCAAATCTTTATACTAACAATATAGTAGAGGCTGATAAAGATGGAGAGTTATTAAAGGAAGCGTCTGTAAAAGTATTAAGTCTGGCAAGTCAAGGAAATAAACAAATGGATATTTCTGTAACTCAGATGAATACCATTAATAATATATTTAAAGATTCTGTAAATAAGGTGCAGGATTTAGAAACTAAGATTAAGAAAATATCTATACTTGTCCAGGTAATAAATGATATTGCTGCACAAACAAGCCTTCTTGCTCTAAATGCGGCAATAGAGGCAGCAAGGGCAGGTGAGTCAGGTCGGGGATTTGCTGTAGTAGCAGAAGAGGTTAGGAAGCTTGCTGATCAGGTAGGCAGCTCACTTTCTGAAATAACATCAATTGTTCAAGGTATTCAGAGAGAGTCTAGGGCTGTTACAGATTCCTTAGAAAAGGGTTATAGTGAAGTTGAACAAGGAACAGAACAAATAAAACATACAGGTGAAAACTTCCAGCAAATTAGTACTGAAGTAAACCAAATGACAGAAAAGATTCAAAATGTCTCTTCGGCATTAAATACCCTTAACGTTAGCAGTAAGGAGATAACACTTAGTATTGAGCACGTAGCTTCTATAGCTCAGGATAGTTCTGCTGGTATCGAGGAAGCTAGTGCCTTTACGCAACAACAAAATAGCTCCATGGAGTCAGTTGTTCAAGCAGCTAACTCCCTAGCTGAGGCAGCTGAAAAGTTAACTTCCATGTCAAAGAAATTCAAACTATAAATTAAATAACTGAGAATTGGAAAAAGTACTTTTACGAGGAGATGTATAAATGAGCAATCAGTACCAGGAGAGTTTCATTCGTAATATTGGCATATTTACCGAATCAGAGCAGGAGCAGCTTAGAAATTCAACCATCGCTGTGGCTGGTGTAGGTGGGGTTGGTGGCTTGCTGGTTGAAAGACTGATTAGACTTGGTGTGGGCAACATAAAGATTACCGATTTGGGAACCTTTGACCAAAGCAACTTAAATCGGCAGTATGGTTCCTCGATGCTCACACTGGAGCGAGATAAGGCTGAAGTGGTTAACAAGGCTATAAAGGAGATTAATCCTGAGGCAAGCATTTACTATGATAACAAGGGTATTATTTCAGAAGCGGATGCTATTAAGTTTGTAGACGGCTGCGACCTAATTATTGACGAAATGGACTATGGGGCATGGAAGGAGTCCATTTACTTACAGCGGGCAGCCAGAAAAAGAGGTATCTATTACCTCTTTGCCGGGGCAATCGGGTTTGGGGCGCTTCTGACCAATTTTGATCCTCAAGGAATCACCCTTGAAGAATATAATGCAATGCCGCCAAACGAGGACTTGGAAAAGCTTGGTGAGTTTTCTGTTCCAACCGAAAGAATTCTTCCCGTTGTTCCCTCTTATGCCGCCAGCGCCATGTCCATGGAAATGTTGCAGGAAATCATTGCTGGGCATAGACCGGTTCCAACCTGCAGCGTTGGTGTTGGACTGGCTTCAGTTTTAGCTGCCAGTAATGCGGTCAATATTCTTTTAGGAAGAAAAGAGATTGTTAAGGCTCCTCAGTATATTTACATAGACCTGCTTGATCAGAACTTCCTCATCAGATCTGTATCAGAGCCGGCCGATAATCTCTAAATAATTGGACCTTCGAACCTTGGGTTGACTTAATACGATTGCGTAATGGTAATAGGGGCTAGAATTGCTTTTTACGGGACATGGTAACAATAATATCGGCAATGATGTCGAGGAAATGGAGGCGTTTTTATGGAGAAAAACCCCAGGGAAGGCTGGCTTACATCAGCATTTGAGCAAAGCAGGAACAAATTTCAGCAACTGTCACCAGAAATGATCTCAAAGGTCACTTTACTGCCATATGATCAGGTCACTAATTGTTTTACAGTTGATAGCTTTGGTCATAAAATTCAAATATCATATCCTGAAGGTCGGGTGTTCTTTAAGGATTCTGAAGAAAAGCCCATATCTATTTATTGGGAATTGATTTTATTAAACTACTTGTCCCATGCTACAGAGATTCCTCTTCATAATGAATGGGTGTCTTACAGGGAGCTACCCCATGGTAATTTATATTATCGTAATATTATGAAGGGCGCTTTGGAACCGCTAGGAAGGTTTTTTGCAGAATGTGATAAGGCGTTAGTCCCAATAATATTAACTAAATTAGGATTTGTTCTTTTAGATGCAAAAGCTGATGTAGCAGCCAGTGGTGAATTTGTTCCAAGAGTTCCTGTTTTAATCCAATTTTGGGAAGGTGAAGAAGGGATACCTTCTACCTGTCAGATTCTTTTTGACCGCACGATATCAGATCAAATGCATATTGAGGATACCGGAGCTTTATGCAGACTAATAAAAGGGCTGATTTTAGAGCAATATGCTATCGAAAAAAATATGGATTAAAGAATGCCAGTATGCCGGCTTCATAGCTGCTTTTGATGAGCAGCTAATTATTTTTTGCAGGACAAATATGTTTTTAGTCGAAATAAATTTTAAAACCTAAAAAATCAAAGGCAGAAAGTGAGATAATGATGGATGGAAGATTATATTTAACATTGACCACAATGCTTGTGGTTTTATCTATTATACAGACTATTTCTGTTGTAATTAAAAAGCGTCAAGACAAAAATTTTTATCAAGAAGTAAAAGGAATTGACTTTTTTACAAAATTATTAAGTATTTGTATATTAATTTATGGTATCATAGAAATTCTCTATTTTGATGAATATACTCTGACCGGTTCAAAGATATATTTATTGGTTATTTTGTTGGTTATTTTGCTAGCTGTAGTTTTTTTCTTTCTTGTTAAGAATTTTTTTAAAAGTAAGGATTTTACAGCAGTAAATATTAAGGATGCTGAGCTCTTAATGATTGCAGCGCAAATATTGAACAAATATAATTTGAAATATGAAATCTCAGAAAATTTGTCAGAAAGCTTGATTACTTTAGACCAGGGGGAAGCTGTTATCAAGATTAAACCTGAAGGAATAGTCAGCACCTCATTAAGTGTTAAATCTATAAGATTTAGTAAAATTTATAGTTATGAAGATATTATTGCTAATTTAAAGTATCAGATTAATAAAAGTACCAAGGTTAATCCTCTTAGAGGTCTTGGCGACTTAGTGGTTGTTATTTCTTTGCTTGCTTTTATTTTTTGGATGAATACAAAAATGAAGTTTTTTTAAAAATATGGTGACCAATAAAAATCGCCCTGGGGCGATTTTTTTAGATAAAATATGAAATTTCCGCTTCGGGGAATAATTCTTTTATTTGTTCCTGGAAGAAAAGCTTTAATTCTCCCATTGATTCCTTGGGATAAACGTATTTGCCATAGCCGAATTGGCCGTATTTGAATTGTCGTTTTTCCTCATCCATAGGAAGTTCAGTGTGGGGAAAGACCTCTAGTATCTGGTTTTTAGCCTTTTTAGTATATCTATGGGTTATAAGCTCAAAAGCTAAATCGGGGAAGGCCTTGGGGTTTAAGGTTTCCCTTAGTTTGGCAAATAGCCGGTTGTATTCTTCCTTATAACCTTCGTAAATGATAATAGGTCCGATAATAAAGCCTAGAGGGTATTGAGCCTCTGACACTTTACCAGCGGCAGTTATTCGTTCTTTTAAGGATGGAGTACTGTGCTCAAATTTACTAATGACATAATCACTGTTTAAGCTAAACCTGAAGCGGGTCTGTTTGTTATGCTCGAGATGTAATAGTGACTCTACGTTAGTAAACTTAGTAACAAAACGAAACCTTCCGTATTTTTGATGGGCAAAAAATTCAATGGTTCTGGCTAAATTCCCGGTGAAGGGCTCCGTTGGCAGGGGATCAGAGGTTGCTGCACCTTCGAAAATTGTTATCTCAGGTACATTTTCATCAATGTATTTCTGGGTTTTTTCAAGAATCTCCTCGATGTTTACATAAACCCGTAAATAAGGTTTTTTACCTAAAGTAGTATTTAGATAGCAGTATTCGCATTTACCAGAACAGCTGGTATTTAAGGGCAGCTGGTAATGGGCAGAGGGCTTACAGGTTTGGAAAGCCTTACTTCTACGGATTCCTACCACCATAGTTTTTTTCCCTTCAAAGTACTGTTCCTGAGGAGTTTTTCCAGGAATTCCGGTCACTCTATTATGGGAGGGAGTCTTCTGAATAGAAACTCCAAGCTCCTTTAAGGTCTGGAATATTTTTTGTCCTAGTGGATAGTCTAAAGCATCAGGTTCAAAAAAAACTCGCTTGGGGATAAAGGGATATTCACTCATATTTTTCTCCTGAAATTTTATTTGAATTAAAGTTTAGGGAGGACTAAGATTTCACTACATTCCATTTCGTTAGGTTTTTTTAGTATTAAATCTAGCGAAGCGGAATCTCTAATCTTAATCTTAGTTATTATCTTAGTCTTAATCTTTTTAACCGTGTTTATCCGTGTGCCCCGAAGGGGCCCGTGGTTATAATTATATTTTGTATTAAAACTTTGCTAAAGGGAGTATCTTCAGTTTTTCACTACCGTTAGATAAGGATAACTAAAAAGTATTAGTTTCCCCTAAGAAGTCCTTTAGTTTCTCGTTACTTACTAGGTCATCAGCCATTATACCAAGTAACGTGTAATAGATATCATTGCCAAAGGTTTCCTCTGTAATTTTTTCTAAGATAGGGAGCCATCTTTCTCTTTCAGCAATGTTTTGTTCTATTTCCGCACCAATATCAAAGTTTTCTATGTTATTTTTTCCCATAAGTTTAATTTGGTTATAGCCAAGACTTTGCAAAAGTTTATTTAAACTTATAGCATGGTGTATTTCGTTTCTCCATAAATCCCAAAAAGTATGCTTCGAGGAAGGGTTATTCAAAATGTGAGCAATAGACCAGAGGCTTTGGGTACTTCTTTTTTTCTGGTTTAAAAGCTCTTTTATATTTAAATATATTTTATCCCAAGTTTGCATAAGTACACACTCCTTACAAGAGTTCTACTATAGCTTATGCAACTGGTATGACCACTGTTCTTGTTTTATAATTTTGAAAAATAAAGAGTATAAAAAAACGCCCTTGCGGCGTTTTTTTATCGTGAAATAATGACCTGACCTGTGGTAGGACGCCACTCCACAGTAGCACCTAAAAGCTGGCTGATAGCCCGAACAGGAATCATAGTGTGTTGATTTTTAAGAGTAGGTGTTACAGGAAAAAGGTGCCTTCTTCCATTCAAGGTGAAATATCTTGAATTAAGGTTAAACTTAATTATATCTTCTCCAAGGGTGAGCTGAATACTATTAGGAGCCGTAAATTTTATTTTTCCTCCTATACTTTCCACCGTACTTCTTAGGGGAACCATAAAATTACCTTTGGCTAGATAGGGTTTTACTGAGCAGTTTATAACTTTACCGTTTATAACGTACAAGTCATTATTTAACTGGTATGTCAGGCTATTATGGACTTTGTTATTCAACATCCAAATAGCCTCTATAATCTGATCGTGAGAATCAGGTATATAAAAATCAGGCTTTAAACCAATTTTATTTATCTGGCGACCGTTAGGTGTCAAATATTTTCCGGAGGTAAATTTCAAGGCACCTCCGTTAACTAAAGGCACTAAACTTTGTACTGTTGCTTTGCCATAGGTATCAGTACCTATTATGATTCCAGCATTTGTGTCCTGGATAGCTCCTGCTAGTATCTCGGCTGCACTAGCCGTTTCTTTATTTACTAAAACTATCAAGGGAATGAGCTTATCAGTAGTACCTACAGTTGTTATTAACTCTGGTTTTACTCCCCGATAGTACATTTTGACAAAGCCTCCAGGAGGGAGGATATCTCGAGATATGTCTAACGCAGCGCCAATTAAGCCTCCGGGGTTATCACGCAAATCTAAAATAAGTCCTTTAACCCCTTGCTCTTTAAATCTGCTTAGCTGTCTGGAAAACTCTTGGGCTGCTTCTTGGTTAAAGTCTAAAAGCTTGATGTAGCCGATATTTTTAGCTAGAATATTAGCTTCTACAGGTTTTAAAACAATATATTCTCTGGTTAAAAGGTAAGAAAGGTATGTGTCAGTCTGGGGACGGAATGTTCTGATTTTTATATACGTCCCTGGTTTACCTCTGAAAAGATCTTTGACATTTTCAAAATCCAGGCTTTGGAGAGATTGGTTATCTACATGGGTAATAATATCCCCCTTCTGAATATTGACCCTAGCGGCAGGAGTATTAGGTATCACACCAGTAACCGTGACAGCATCATCTATTAAATCAATGACTATGCCAACGCCAGCAAATTTCCCTTCTATCGAAAGCCAAAATTCACGGAATTCAGCATCTGTTAGATAACGGGTATAGGGATCCCTTACGGTGGCTATTACATCATCTACTGTTGTTTGCATCAATAAACTTAAAGGAAGGGGCTCCACATAATGCTCCCAAAGAATATCTTTGATTTCTTCAACTAATTGACTGTTATCGTTTTGGGCTAAAGCAGGCTGCAGAGAAAACCCAAAAATATAGATTAAAAAAGTAAAAATAATTACAATTTTTTTCAAAACCGGCACCCCAATCACTAGGTATATACCTCAATATTATATATACTAATCTATAAAAAACAAAACATAATTTGTCGAAGATCTAAAAAAATATTTTTTTTGACTTAGATTAGGTACAATTAGATATTGCATAAAATTTATAGAGAAATGTTTGGAGGTTAACATGGATCATCAAAAAGGAATTGTCTTCACCCTATTATCGGCAGCTACCTTTGCTGTGACGCCATTAATTATTGTCAATGCTTATCAAAGAGGAGCTTTAGCCTGGGAAATTATTTTTACGCAAAGTATTGTAGCTGCTCTAATGCTATTTTTTGGCTTGCTGCTATTCTCACCTGGTTCGTTACAGATTAACTGGAGAGAACTAAAGGTTTTGGCTCCTGTCGGTATGATTGGTAGTTTGGGTACGGTCATCTGCTATAACCTATCTCTGCAGTATATTCCAGGAGGGATAGCCACCCTGCTTTTATATACCTATCCTGTTTTTGTAGCTATAGGCACTGTATTCATTTTTGGGCAAAAAATCAGTTCTAAACAAATGATAGCTTTGGCTTGCGGCTTTTTGGGAGTAGCCTTAGCTTCTAAAATAATGAAAATAAGTGGTACTGGTATAAATAACACAGGACTATTATTGGGTTTTTTAGCTGCTTTATCATATGCAATTTTAAATTTGCTCAGTGAAAAAGCTTTGCAAAAGCTATCTCCTTGGAAAGTAACTGCTTTTGCCCAGTTTGGCTCTACTTTGGGTATTATTTTCATAAACCTGGCTTTACCCAACTTAATACTTATAACAGGAATTTCAAGGGTTACCTGGTTTTACGGTGGTACCATTGCTGTTCTTTGTTCAATTATTCCCTTTTTCCTTTTAATGCGAGGAATATCTTATATAGGGTCTAGCAAAGCGTCGATAATTTCTACAGCTGAGATACCTCTAACCCTATTATTGGTGTTTATATTTTTGGGAGAACAGTTTACTTTGCTGCAGATTGTTGGGAGTATCTTGATTTTCTTTAGTATTTTGCTCTTACGTAAGGAAGGAGAAAAAACTTCCTCTCTTGCATGAAAATTATAAAGGGTGAAAAGCTAAAAACGGAGGTGATGGTCATGCGGCCTATTTGGAAAGGAGCAATCTCTTTCGGTTTAGTAAATATCCCTATTAAATTGTATACGGCAACGGAATCTAATGATATTAAGTTCCGTTTTCTTCATAAGGAGTGCAAATCACCAATAAATTACCAGAGATATTGTCCAGTCTGTGATGAAAAGTTGGAAAACGGAGAAATGGTCAAAGGCTATGAATATGAATCAGGCCATTTTGTTATCATGGAGGATGAGGATTTTGCTAAAATTCCTTTAGAAAGTGTTAAAGCTATTGAAATTATTGATTTTGTAGACCTATCGGAAATTGACCCGATTTACTTTGTTAAGTCTTATTTCTTAGCACCAACAGAATTAGGGCATAAACCTTACAATCTGTTATATATGGCTATGCAGGAAACAGGGAAAATTGCTATTGCCAGAGTAGTTTTAAGGTCAAAGGAAACTCTGGCTTGTGTGAGGCTCTACGAAAATGCATTACTAATGGAAACTATTTTTTATCCCTCGGAAATCCGATCTCCAGATATGATGCCTGAATTAACGAAAGAAGTCAAGGTTAATGAAAATGAATTAATAATGGCTAAAAATTTAATTAACAGCTTGAGTACCGAGTTTAATCCTGAAAAGTATAAGAGCCAATATCGAGAAGCCCTGCTAGAATTAATTGAAGCCAAAATCCAGGGTCAAGAAATTGCTATTCCCGAGCAGCCGGAAGCGGCTACAGTAGTTGATTTAATGGAGGCTTTAAAAGCCAGCCTAGCAAAAGTAGAAGAAGCCAAGGAAAAACCCAAGAAGCGGAGGAGGAAGAAGAAAGAGCAGGTTGAGGTTGCTAGAGGTTAAGGTTAAGGCTGAGGCTAAGATTAAGATTTTGGCTATGCCGGATTAAGATTTCGCTGCGCTAGACTAGAGATTAAGGATGCGTTCTTAAGGAGCCACTGGAAAAGTCCAGATTCATGTCATTCTGAATGAAACAAAGTGAAATGAAGAATCTTAAGATCCTTCGGTCGTTCCTCCCTCAGGATGACATAGCAATCACCAGTAGTTTTCAATAATTTTTGCTATTTACCATATTAGTTTAAAAGTGCCGTCTTCCTTAGGGGGCGCTTTTTGATTTCTAGCCACTAAAATAATAGAAGATGCTCTGCTGAGCAGCTTCTATTATTTTCCTGTAATTTTAAATGACCTGAAGGGATACTTTTAATTAGTTATTCTAATTTAGGTGATTGTGTAATGTTAATTTTTATTTGCAAGAGGAAAATAAAATATATTTTAATATTAACCATATTTATTGTGGGTGGCTTTTTAACACAAATGGGGCCATTGTATTATCAACAAATAAAAACTGTAACAGCTAGTGGGAAGATAATAATAGTTATTGATGCAGGACACGGTGGCAGGGACCCGGGTGCAGTTGCGGGGGATGTTTATGAAAAAAATATTAATCTAGATATTGCTAAAAGATTAGAAAAGCTGCTTAAACAAAAAGGTTATAGGGTCATTATGACACGGACCAAGGATGTAAATCTGGTGAATTGGAAGGATAATGGTTCATACCAGAGGGCATCTCTATGGCAGCGAGCTCAATTATCTAAAGAGAAAAATGCCAAGCTCTTAATAAGTATACATTGCAATAGTGACCGTAATAAAGTTTTTTACGGTCCTCAGACTTTTTACCACCCCCAAAGTAATAGCGGGAAAAGGTTAGCTCAGTCTATCCAAGAAGAGTTAATACAGGTCAGAGATACCAGAAGGCAGGCTATCCCGGGTGATTATTATCTTTTGAATAATACCTCATGTATTACAGTGATAGTTGAATTGGGATATTTGTCCAATGTTAAGGATCGCTCAATGCTTTGTTTGCCAGACTACCAACAAAAGTTTGCTCAAGCTATTACCCGGGGGATAAGCAAGGTGAATTAGTAAAAATGCGGTATACAAAAAAATTTTAAGTATTCTAAAAATATTTTAAGTAAGAGGCAGGAAAAACCCATGATTTGGAGAAATAACCATAATAGAAATTTATATTATCCATAGGGAGTTGCCATTTTAGTGTGAGGAGGTGGCTTTTGAAGTTTAACACTTTTAATGTTTTATGATTAAATGGTAGGATTTTTTTAAAAATTTGTAATTCAGGAGGCTTAGATATGAAATTATATCAAAAAATATTAATTGGACTTGTTCTTGGTTTTTTTGCGGGATTGATATTGGGTGATAAAGCTGAATACTTGAAACCTATCGGTGATATCTTTATAAGATGTTTGAGACTGATTGTTGTTCCTCTAATTTTGGCTACATTAGTCACAGGGGTAGCAAGTGCAGGGGATATTCGTAAAGTTGGACGCATGGGAGTTAGAACATTAATCTACTTTATGATAACTACCACAGTTGCCGTAGTTATTGGTCTAGTAGTTGCTAATGTTATTGATCCCGGTACTGGTATTAGTTTGGGTGAAATTAAAGAGGTTGCCAAACCAAATGCTGTTACTCCATCACAAATGCTTGTGAGTATGTTTCCAGTAAACCCCATGGAAGCATTGGCGCAGGGTAATGTGCTGCAAATAATTGTTTTTGCTATACTTTTTGGAGCTGCATTATCACTTACTGGCGAAAAAGGGGCTCCTATAGTCAATTTCTTCAGTGCCTTGACTGAGGTAATGTTTAAACTTTCTGATATAGTTATTAAATTTGCTCCTTATGGTGTATTTGCTCTAATTGCTTGGACTTCAGGTAAATTTGGGATGAGTATACTTATGCCTATGGGTAAAATAATATTGGCTGTATTTATAGGTTGTGTTATTCATGTATTGTTTACTTATACCTTAGCAGTTAAGTTTATTGCGAAAGTTAACCCTATCCATTTCTTCAAAAAAGTTTTAGAGCCTGCTATGGTTGGGTTTAGTACTTGTAGTGCTGCAGCAGCATTTCCTTTTACAATGCGTGCTCAAAAGCAACTGGGAGTTTCTGATAAAGTTTCAGGTTTTACTCTTCCTTTAGCTTTAACTATCAACATGGATGGTACGGCACTTTATCAGGCCGTTGGTGCGGTATTTGTAGCTAACGCATTTGGTGTAGAACTTACTATAGTTCAGCAGCTAACCATTGTCCTGACAGCAGTTCTGGCATCAATTGGTACTGCTAGCATACCCGGTGGTGGATTGATTATGCTGACCCTGGTTTTAGAATCCGTTGGACTTCCTCTAGAAGGTATTGCTATTGTTGCTGGTATTGATAGAATTTTGGATATGTTTAGAACAACAACAAACGTTTTTGGTGATAATTCTTCCGGCTTAATTGTGTCAGCTTTAGAAGGAGACTTAAACAGAGAGATGACCGCTACTCCTCTAGAAGTTTTAGAAAGTAAAACAATTGCTTTATAATATTTTAAATAGCCGGACATCCGGCTATTTATTTTCTATTAGATAAAAAAATTTTCTAAAATAATTTGAATGGTTATTAAAAAAGTTGAAGGAATTAATGCACCCTTGTAGAATAATTAGTTATTAGTAGGATATTTTTAAAATTGAGGGGTGATAAAGTGCCTAAGAAAACCGTTGGTATCATCGGAGGAATGGGCCCTGAAGCCACAGTAGATTTTATGGCAAAAATAATAAAAAATACTCCTGCCCAGATTGACCAGCAGCATCTTCACATGCTAGTAGACAATAATCCGCAGGTTCCCGATAGAATAGAAGCTATCCTAAAGGCTGGACAAACTCCCGGCCCAATATTGGCGCAGATGGCTGTACAGTTAGAAAAGTGGGGAGCGGATATTTTAGCTATGCCCTGTAATACTGCCCACTATTTTTTTACAGAGATAGAAAAGGCAGTGGGAATTCCTGTTTTAAATATTATTGATGAAACAATTAAAGTTCTTAAAAGGGAAAATGTAAATTGTGTTGGTTTATTGGCATCAACAGGTACTTTAAAAACGAGGCTTTATCATAAAAGGCTAGAGGAAGCAAATATTAACATTGTTATTCCAAGTGAAGCTTACCAGGAAAAAGTAACTCAAAGTATCTATGCCCTTAAAAGTGGAGATTATTTTAGGGCTAGGATGTTTAATCAAGAACTAATTGACCACCTAGTAGGTAAAAATGCTGAGGCAGTGATTTTAGGCTGTACTGAGCTGCCAATTGTATTTAAAGATAGAGATGAATACAGGATAGCTTTTTATGACCCCACAGAAATTTTAGCGGAAGCAGTAGTAAGAGAAGCATTCTAATTATGATTAATTAATATATATTTTAATGGAGGTTTATCTTAAGATGAATTTAGCTCAGTTTCCACGCAGACGTTACACAGAAGGTAAAACACCCCTTGAAAGGCTCTCCCGTTTGACAGAGTATTTAGGTGGTCCTAATATTTATATGAAAAGAGACGATTTATTGGGATTAACTTTAGGAGGAAACAAAACTAGAAAATTAGAATTCCTGGTAGCTGATGCTCTTTCAAAGGGTGCAGACACTTTAATTACCTGCGGTGCAGTCCAGTCTAACCATTGTCGTTTAACTTTGGCTGCTGCTGTCAAGGAAGGCTTGAAATGCCGTTTGGTTTTAGAAGAACGTGTACCGGGCAGTTATAAACCCCAAGGAAGTGGTAATAATTTCTTATTTCATTTGCTGGGTGTGGAAAAAATTAATGTTGTTCCCAGCGGGGCTAATATGATGGCGGAAATGGAGTTAGTTGCTAAGGAATTAGAGGCAGAAGGAAGGACTCCTTACATTATTCCCGGCGGCGGTTCAAATGAAATTGGGGCTACTGGTTACGTAGCATGTGCTCAAGAGATGCTAGAACAATCCTTTGACATGGGACTAAATATAAACTGTGTTGTTACAACTAGCGGTAGTACTGGTACCCATGCTGGTCTTGTGGTAGGGTTTTATGGCTCTAACAGCAATATCCCCGTAATCGGTTTAAATATCAGCCGTAAGAAGGATATCCAAGAGGAAATGGTTTATAAACTGGTGGAAAAAACAGCTAAATTCGTTGGGATTAATGGTATTGTTCCTAAAGAAAAAGTAGTATGTTTTGATGAATATGTTGGTGCAGGTTATTCTATTCCTACTGAGGGCATGGTAGAAGCTACAAAATTAGTAGCCCAAACTGAGGCAATTCTAATGGACCCTGTATACTCTGGTAAAGCAATGGCGGGCTTGATTGATTTAATCCGTAAAGGTTATTTCAAAAAAGAGGATAATATCGTCTTCCTGCATACAGGAGGTTCCCCTGCTTTATATGCTTATACATCAACCTTCTGGGAAAGTGTGTAATCTAATTGAAAAAATAGAAGGAAATAAATGGTTTTTATAGAAGTTGATTAAATAAATAATTATAATTTTTTTAGGAGGATATATGCGTACTGTTATTAATACAGAGAAGGCCCCTCAAGCAATCGGGCCCTATTCCCAGGCAGTCAAAGCTGGACAATTACTCTTCGTATCCGGTCAATTACCTATTAATGCTCAAACAGGTGAATTAGTAAAAGATGGCATTCAAGCTGAAACAAAGCAGGTATTAGAAAATTTACAGGCAATTATTGAGGCAGCAGGTGCACAAATGAAGGATATTATAAAAACCACTATCTTTCTAAAGGATATGAATAATTTTGCCTTAGTAAATGAGACCTATGGAGGTTACTTCCAATTTGAGCCTCCTGCTAGGGCATGTGTCGAAGTAAGTAGGCTCCCCAAAGATGTTAATGTAGAAATTGAAGCAGTAGTATTTCTGGGTTGAATTCACATTTGATACAAGTATAATATTATGGGGGGGTTAAGATGAATATAGAAAAGGTCCATCCCATATTGGCTGCATTAATACCTGTAGCAGAGGGAATAAAAGAAAATTTTGGCAACAGCTGTGAAGTAGTTATTCATGACCTGCAAAAGCCGGAAACTTCTCTTATTTATCTAGCAGGAAATCTCACGGGAAGAAAGCCGGGAGCACCAATTACCAATTTAGTATTAGAAACAATAAAACAAAAAGGTAGTGCTGCCTCCAATATAATTGGTTATGAGACTACTACCAAAGAAGGAAAAACTCTTAAATCTTCAACCATTTTTATTAAGGATCAATTAGGAGCCATTATTGGCTGTTTGTGTATAAATTTTGATATGACTAGTATGTTAACATGCATGGAAGTTTTGGAATCTTTTACAAAAATTAATAAAGCCGATAATGTTACTAAGGAAGAGTTTTTCCGTGATGTTAATGAGGCTATGGAGGAAATAGTACATGGTGTATTAAAGGATTACCATAAGCCAAAGACCTTAATGGAAAAAGAGGATAAGGTTAATATCGTAGAAAAGCTAGAAGATAAGGGTGTTTTCTTGGTAAAAGGTGCTGTTGATTATGTTGCCAGTATTTTAGGTGTTTCTCGCTATACAATTTATAATTATCTTGATGAAGTAAGGGCTAACTCAAGTATAAATAAAATCTCCTAGGTTTTTCAGGTCAGTTTTCTGCTCAAAGAGCAGATATAAATAAAATATTCTAAAAAGGAGGAAAAAGAAAAATGGGAAAAATGAAATTATCCACTAAAATTTTAATCGGTTTAATTTTGGGTATTGTTGTTGGTTTTGTTGTATCACCTGATTTTGCCAATACCTTTATTAAACCACTCGGTACTTTGTTTATCAGATTAATTAAGATGGTTATTGTCCCTCTTGTATTTGCATCCCTTGTTGTTGGTGCTTCAAGTGTAGGGGATATCAAAAAGCTTGGTCGTATGGGTGGTAAAACTGTTGGCTATTATTTAGTTACTACTGCCATCGCTGTTATTATTGGTCTTTTCTTAGGTAATGTTTTACAGCCAGGTGCAGGCTTACAGCTTCCTGTAGATGCAACATATGCTGGTAAAGAGGCTCCAAATGTAATTAATGTTCTTTTAGAGATTGTTCCTGATAATCCTCTTAACGCACTAGTTTCCGGCAGCATTCTGCAAATTATCTTTTTTGCGATTTTAGTCGGTATTGGAATCACCCTTGTAGGGGAGAAGGGTAATCCTGTTCGAAGCTTCTTTGATGGTTTTGCTGAAATAATGTACAAAATTACTGGTTTTGTAATGGAAATTGCTCCATATGGTGTTTTCGGCTTAATTGCTCCTGTTGTTGCTGCTCATGGCTTAGATGTATTAGCTCCTTTGGCCATGGTTATTCTTGCTGTTTATATTGGTTGTATCTTCCATGCTGTTGTAGTTTATTCTACTGCCGTAAAATATTTTGCCAAAATGAGTCCCATTACTTTCTTTAAAGGTATTTTCCCAGCTCAGGTAATCGCATTTTCTACCTGCTCCAGTGCTGGTACATTACCAGCTACTATTCAGTGTGTAGAAGAAAATCTTGGTGTTTCTAAAGATGTAGCCAGCTTCGTTTTACCATTAGGTGCTACAATCAATATGGACGGAACGGCTTTATACCAAGGTATTTGTGCTTTATTTGTTGCTCAAGTCTATGGTCTTGATCTATCATTAGGACAGCAAATGACTGTAGTTTTAACAGCTACACTAGCTTCTATTGGTGCCGCTGGTGTTCCAGGCGCAGGTTTAATTATGCTAACTATGGTATTAACTTCAGTTGGTTTGCCTTTAGATGGTGTTGCTTTAGTTGCCGGTATTGACCGTATCTTGGATATGGCCCGTACCACAGTAAATATTACAGGTGATGCTTCAGCTGCAGTTGTAGTTGCAGCTACTGAAGGTGACCTTAATATTCCGGTAGTCGACAATTTATCAGCATAAGGTGTTAAAAAAAATCGCCCCAAGAGGGCGATTTTCTTATTATTCAACTTTTTTATTTAGAGCTGTTATTAATTCATCAACACTAATGCCATGTACGGTAGCACCTTGTTCGATGTTTTCAAATCTTGCAGCAGCGCAGCCCAGGCAGCCCATGCCAAATTGCATAAAAACTTCGGCTGTTTGAGGGTATTTTTGAACAACTTCAACAATACTCAAATCCTTAGTAATTTTCATTTGTATTTACCTCCTAAATTAAAAATCATTGTTTAGTATACCAAAACAACCCTGTTTTTACAATTATAACAGAGGAATAATAGCGGTAATTTAGAGCACATTAGAAATATTAATGTTTAGGAGGTATAAAAGATGCCAGAGGATAAATTCATAAAATATGGCGGAATTAAATTTGAACAGAAAGCAAGTGCTAAAGAAATAAATGAGTTTGTTAAGAAAATGCCTGGAGTGAAAAGACAGTCTATGCATCAGGTTGTAAACGAGCTGGAGGATGCCAAGCTAATTGACCTTAAGGATGAGGTTACTACAATTGATGATGAGATGATAGAATGGCAGGAGACTGATACTGGCAAAGAATGACAAAACGGGCTTAGGCCCGTTTTGAGTGGCTAGTGAAATTAGGTTGAGGTTTCGTTTCCCTTACGGCTCACTAGGTTAAGGTTAAGTTTTTTCTTAGCCTCAACCTCAGCCTCAATTATTATTTTCTCACCCACTAGACATTTATAATTGACCCAAAAGAGAACGCGAAAACTCGCCGTCAGGCATTTTCCTTTAGAAAGCAGGAAATAGTTGTTTTTTACCGAATTTAATATAGATAATTGTCAACAGAGAGATAAAAGGGGAGTATCTAAATTGCTACTATTTAGCTATATGCTTGCTGCAGCTTTGGAATTAGTTATGGCAGTGAAAAACTATCAATTGGGCAATCTGTCCTATGCTTGGTCATTTGGATTTTTACTTTTTCTAAGTGCAGGCTCCATTCCATTAGAGACCAGCAATATGGGGAAAATGGTTAGGGCAGAATTTAAAAGCCTAGGTGTCGATACTGCCAGATATGACCTATTATCCAATTTAGGCAGGAGTTTTGCTTATATTCTTATAGTTATTAATATTTTCAATTATATTGAGGGGCTAATTTTGGCCTATGGGATTACTTTTGTGATGCTGGCTGTAGCTATCTATAAATATACTAGAGCTGAAAAGTAAAAAACTGAGCACTTCAAAGTGTTCAGTTTTTTGTTTTAAGCAGCTGGAAGTCATAGTAGCATAACTTACATTGTAATAATCCTACGGTAATAAATGGCATTCTCTAGCTATTATATTCATATAAACTTCATGCAGGATCTTAGAAATAGTGCCTACTCTGCCATCACCTATAGCTTGGTTATTTACGGAGACTATAGGCATGATTTCTGTAGTAGTGCCAGTCAAAAACACCTCATCAGCAGCTAACAGAAAGTCAGGAGAAAAGGTTTCTTCCTTCAAAATAAGATTATTCTCTTGTGCAAGTTTGAGAATGACACCTCTTGTAATTCCCGCTAAAATTTTGTTACTAGTTGGTGCTGTATAGATTACACTATCCTTCACCACAAAGACATTGGAACTAGAACCTTCAGTGACGTATCCGTCCCTATGCAAAATTGCTTCAAAACAGCCATTTTCAGTGGCCGTCTGTTTAGCTAGCACATTTCCTAATAAATTAAGAGATTTAATATTGCATTTTAACCAACGCTCATCAGGTAAAAGAACGGCTTTGGCTCCGTTAATTTTTAAATTAGAGTCTAATCTAACCCAAGGGCGGATAGTCATAGACAAACGGGGCTTAACTTCTAAAGGAAAGGGATGCTTGCGGGGAGCAACTCCTCTAGTAAATTGGGAATATATTAAGGCTTCTTCAAAACCCGTTTTTTCAATCAATTGCAGGTGAAATTTAATCAGTTCTTCTAAAGTATATGGAAGGTCCATTCTAATTAAAGCAGCACTATTAAACATTCTTTCCATATGTTCCACTACCATAAAAGGTTTGCTACCCCAGACAACTACCGCTTCATAAACCCCATCACCAAACAGGTGACCTCTATCTTCGATGGGTACAACATATTCATCCAAACCAACAAATTTACCGTCTACTAAACCCAAACCTTCCATTTCAACATGCCTCCTGATTTTTTTTGTGTCATACAAGTTTTCTGAAAAATAAAGCATATTACTATTGAGTAGAGATAAATATTCCATTCACTTCACATGTATAGGTAATTTCTGCATTTAGAGAGAGGGATACTGAGCAGTATTTCTCCATAGACATTTGTGCGGCTCTTTTTACTTTTTCAGGGTCAAGATTTGCCCCTTCTAGCTCAAAATGAATGTTAATATTGGTAAATCTTCTCGGATAATCTTCTGCTCTTTTTCCGTTGACATGAATTGTCAGATTGGTTATTTCTTGGCGCATTTTATTTAAGATGTTTACCATATCTATACCTGAGCAACCACCAACGCCACTAAGTAAAAGCTCGGTGGGTCTTGCTCCTTTATTCTCACCACCAATATCAGCTGAACCATCCATGATAACTTGATGGCCTGATCCCACATTTGCTTCAAAGCATACCTTATCTTTCCATATTACTTTTGCCTCCATATATATCCCTCCATTAAGAATTTCATTAAAGATTCTCTATTAAAACAATTTCCCCTGTAGATTATAGGTTTTATTTAATATTTCTATATTTTATCACTTTTTTTTAAGTATTTAAACTAAAAATTTGCAAGATTTGTTGTAAATCATACAGGTTTTGTAGTCAATACGACTTTGTATTGTTTTATCTTTCTCAATTAGAATTAAAACAAGTCAAGAATAGAGGAGGTGAAAAAAATGGCAATAGTCTCTACCGCTTTAGGCTCTAGGCTGCAAGTTATTGTGCAAACAGGTGTTGATGGTCAGGGCAATCCGGTTTTAAAAACCCGTAGTTATAATAGGGTTAAAGCCAGTGCGTCTGATGAAAATGTTTACCAGTTTTCTGTTACTCTTGCAGGCTTGCAGCAGCATCCACTGTTTGAAGTAAATAGGGTCAATGAAGTAAGTTTAGAAGATATGTAGGTTATGAAAAATAGCAGGAGAGGAGGTGTGATTTAATAATGGAAGAAACTAAAACCCTGCAGATGATATTTGCTAATGCAGCCAACGGTCGTGTGACCATAAGTATTCTAGACCCTAGAGAGGATCTAACTGCTGTAGATGTTGGAACAGCTATGAACGACATTATCACTGCAAATATTATCAATTCGACCGGCGGTGATCTTGTCTCGGTCATTGGGGCTAGAATTGTAGCAAGACAGGTTACCGAACTAGTTAGCTAGATGTAGAATAAGGCAGTTGAAAAACTTCGTCTAGCGTCGTTGTTTTAATGACCGAAATCCTCGACGTATTACATATACGACTCCGGTTTCGGTCATTAAATACGCCTAGCTATACTCGTTTTTGAACTGCCTTACAAAAAAAAATAAGAATGGGCGATAGACTATAGACTCTTTACCAGCACCACTCACTCGCCCAAGAATAAGCAAAATAAGCGTTAGAGGAGTTTTTTATAAATGAACAAAGTAGAAATACAGCCCTATAATATTGCCAAACGGTATAAATGCAATTTATGTGATCGCTTAGAAAAGGTGGAAAAACGGTTAGTAATCTGGCAGCAAAGTCAGGTAGTGGGTGATTTATTACTTTGCAGCCCTTGTCTGGAGGCAATCTTAAGAATAATTGAGGGTGAGCAGCGGGTTATCGAGGAATGGAATTTTAAAGGGGGTGAGGAGTAATGGATAATCTACTTCAGCAAGTGAGTAATTATGGGTTTCCTATGGTTATAAGCATCTATCTATTGGTTAGGGTTGAGAATAAGTTGGACAGCTTAGCCTATTCTATTACGGAATTGGCTAAAGTAATAGAAGGTTTAAAGGAGGCTCGATATAATGGTTAAGTGGCAGGGTATTGTGATTCATCATTCTGCTAGCCCGAGGGGCTTTTGGCAGGGGGATAAGTGGCAGCCAATTGATTCAGAAGTTGTAAGAAGATGGCATGTTCAAGAACGGGGTTGGAGTGATATCGGTTACCACTATCTGGTTTTAGCAGACGGTAGCATTGAGCTAGGACGCCCCTTAGATAAAATAGGAGCCTATGCTCAGGCAGGGCGAAGGAATTTTACCGCTATCGGCATCTGTTTAGTAGGTAATTTTCAATACGATACTACATCACCGGAACAGTTATCTGCGGCAGTAAAGCTAGTTAAGAAGCTAAGACAAGAATATAATATTCAAACAGGAAAAATAGAGCTTCATAATCAGGTCCCAGGAAGTAGCACCTTATGTCCTGGCCGCTTCTTTCCTAAAGAAGTATTCTTAAAACTATTAAATTCAGGATAATCACTCCATAAAAAGCAGTTTTTTCTTAACCTTAACCTAGCGTAGCGAAACCTTAACCTCAAAAACCTGCAGCGCAGGTTTTTTGTCAGTTGACAACCGAACGTACGTTCGATAAAATTACACTAAGCCTTCGCCAAAGGTTATAATTTTTCTTCTTATGAGAGGAGGTCTGTTAATGGCTAATTTTAACTTTGAGTTGAAATGGCAAGACATAAATTGTTTAATACCTATTTACGAGCAACTGGGCGGAAATAGTACTGAGGTTTGGTTAGTTGGTGGAGAAAAAATAGTAATACCTTATAAAACTAAAACGGTTTTGAAAAATTTAGCTAAAGTTTTTGCTGTTGACATAGCCCAATTAAAACGCAAATATGGCGTTTTAATTGGTAAGAAAGTTGCTGCACCCTTAGCCTTTCATCCTGAATTAATACTTCTGTCCATAAAAATTAGGGAGCCTTTTGCCAAGGATGAGGGTGCTAACGGTTATATAGTCCATAATAAGATAAAAAATTGTATCCCAGGAGATAATACCAAGGCCCAAGTAACTTTTTACGACGATACTGTCCTTGACTGTTTGCAAGGGGTAACTAGTGTTAATCTTTCCATTGCCCATGGGGAAATAATTGGTAGAGAATGCAGAAAGAATCTACAATCTGTCGTTCAAGAAAAGGAAGAGCTATATCGAGTTATTTCGGCCATAGTAGCCACCTTAGATAAGCGGAGAGTAGGATACTAATAGAGGTTAGAGGTTGGAGATCGGAGGTCGGAAGTAAGAAATTAAAACTCGTAGTTTTAATTTTTATTGGCTTTTCGGCGAACGGTTGACATGATGTCACGAACATACAGTGTCTTACGTACAGATAAGAAATTTATTTGTAAATAACTAACAATATAAATATGTAGAAGAGTGTCAGTTCAAGGTGATAGAATACATATAGTAAAGACGCGCATTGCGCGCCCCTACAATAAAGGAGGACAAACAGTTGAAGTTAAAAACGCGGTACATAATTTTAGTAGTAATTCTAGTTTTTGCCCTCATTCTTACAGGCTGCAGTACTAAGCAGGTTCAAAATCCTGGTGAAAAAGAACCAAATATCTCAATAAAGGAAGAGCCGAACCCAGCACCCGTAATAGAACCTGAACCTGAGGAAACGAAGATAGACCCAGTTTTAGTCAAAGCTAATGAAGCAGGACAGATTATGATTTTAGAGTGGCATACCATTGGTGAACAAGAAGGTCGGTGGGCCCGAACCTATACCAATTTTCGTAAAGATTTAGAAGTACTATATGAAAAGGGTTACAGGTTAGTGAGTCTCAGGGATGTGGTTACAAATAATATTCAGGTAGAAGCAGGCTATACCCCTGTTGTTCTAACCTTCGATGATGGTACAGAAGGACATTTTAGGTACATAGAGCAGGATGGCAAAAGAATCATTGATCCAAATTCTGCAGTCGGAGTATTAAAAGCTTTTGCTGAGGAACATCCGGATTTTGGTTTAGAAGCGACCTTTTATATCAACTATTACACACCTTTTCGGCAAAAGGATTCCTGGCAGGATAAGCTAAAGGAAGTGGTTGCTTTAGGCATGGATCTGGGTAACCATACGGTAAACCATGAAAAGCTTAGCACCCTTTCTCAAGAAAAGGTAGCAGAAGAACTGGCTAGAATGGTAAAAATGGTTCAAGAGGTTGTTCCAGGCTACGAACTAGATACCCTTGCTTTACCCCATGGGATTAACCCTAAAGAGGTTAACTGGGCTGTTAGCGGAGAGTATGATGGAACAAAATACCACAATAAAGCTATTCTATTAGTAGGTTCTGGTCCTATTAAATCACCTGCTGCTAAAGGCTATGACCCCACTAAGCTACCGAGGATTCAAGTTTTCCAGGAAGAGTTTGATAAGTGGTTGAACTACTTTGATAATAACCCGGAAAAAAGATATATTAGTGATGGTGATCCCAGTACAATAAGTATACCGGAAAGTGAGAAGGACAAGCTAGATGAGGGTTTGATTATTAAGGATAACAAAGAATTAATCATTTATAATTAGGTTATTAAAACCCCAGAAGGTGTTAAAATACCCTATAGAGTAGACAATATAAAAAAGTCTACCCTATGGGGTTGTTTTATGAAATTTGCATTTTGGTATAGATTAATAAAGGAAATTACTTAATTTTGCACGAAAATTAATACTAGCTACTTCTATAGCGGATTGGTATAGGACATTATTATAAAAAGAGAAAATATGAAAAAGAGGTGATTGACTTGTTTGCAATATATTTTGCAGTCCTAATTTTATTATTATTGATAGGTTTTATTATATTTGATAAAATCTTGCGTTTTGAATATGAAAATCATAGAGAGATTTGGGAGGAAGACAAAAAACCTATAGGTATCCTTTGGGTTCCCGATAAGGCAAGTGTACTTTATGGTTCATATGCCCGAAACAGTTTAGCTATAAAATGGTTATTCAAAACCCCTCAGTGGGCAGAGAATGAGAGAGAAGTCATTAAGTGGCTGTACTGGTATCGTAGGCTTACTTTTGTTTTTTTCGCAGGAGTAATTATTCAATTTTTAATTGAACTAATAAAGTGGGTAGTAGGAAATATCTAACATTTATGAGGTGCTTTATGAAAAAAGTAGTTCTGTATTGTCATTTATGGAGTACCACTTTGGCATATTGCTGTAGTTTCTGAAAAGCGCAGAGCAGACGGTGTGCCTCATATTATTCATAATGCCGGGCCAACTCCCCGTGAGGAAGACTATTTATTAAAATGGAGTTCTCCTATGATTGGTCATTTTCGGTTTCCGAAAGGCAACTAAATTCAGCATACCTCGGATGATGTGTTCGTGTTTCATACAATAAAATTTAGTTGATTTAATCGTGTAGGGGCGGGTTTCCATGTCCGCCCGATTATGTCTGGGGGTCTAATAATATGAGAATGTGGAAAGCAATTTACATTGTTATGTTCATATTTACCTTAACGTATCCAATAGTAGCCTATGCAAACTCATCCTGGCATTGGGTAACATATAGCCCAAAAAAAATTCTGCCATATGCAGTAATAATAACCCTTTTAATTGAAACAGTTGGGATAAAGACATTAGGCAAGATTAATAATTGGTCAAAAACATTGGCGGTAGTTACCCTGGCAAATATGATGTCTTTTATATTCCCTTATTTTGAAAGAGCACTGCGTCATAGGGCGACAGCGGGAGAATTTATTTGGGCTTGGAAAAGTGCTTTTGATAGTGGACCATATTATATGATTATGCTGGGTTACTTACTCCTCACTTTAGTTTTTGAAATTCCGATTGTTTATTATTTTCTAAAAAAGTATGCAAAAAATACTAGAAACTTATTATACACTATAGTTTCGGTCAATATTATTACAACACTATGTGTCTTTATAATGGAAAGAATTATCAGTCAAGGACAATGGCGAAAAGAAACGATGCTTTGTTTTTCATGGTCTAAAGGAGGGCTCTCTTAATAAATAACCCTTTAATTTCCCATACTCAGTAAATGCATCATATAGATCCATTTCAATAGTAACTGCTGTTCTAAAGGCTTCTCTGATAATGGAGGAAATAGAGTGTCTGAAATTATCTATTAAAAGTACCAATTGACCTTGCATCCCTGTATCGATTGTTCTAAAAATCATTTCATCGGTCATTAAGTTAATATCAACATTACTGCAATTAATATTATCAGGTGGTTTATTGGTAAGTGGTATATTATAGGCGTTCATTAACTTTTCCATGATAATTATTTGTTTTTTAATGGCTTCGATACCATCTTTCAGTATGATCTTCAAATCATCATCTTTAGTAAAAACAAGTAGAATATTTGTTAAGTGCATTGCATCATACTTAGCAGTAAGAGTTTCCCAAATGGCATGGGCTTCACTAATAGTAATAAGCTTTTCCTTTTGGTCATCCCTTTTTCCTATATTTCCGATTTGTTCAACTATCTTTGTTATTTTCATTTATAACTCACCCTATCTTTTCATTAAAATTGAGAAAGCCCGCAATAGTTATTATTTATATTAGTTGTTCTTAGTTTTATAAATTTATATAAATTTTATGTGGTTAACATTTGAACCGCTCAAAGCCTGAACGATTGTATATTTACACCTACACAGTCTATTGATATAATTTATAAAAATATGTTTTTTTTGGAGTGGTTTTGCTAATCATGGACGATAACCCTTGTAATTGGGCAATAAACAGAAAAATCAGATGTTTATAATATGACAATGAACCTTTAAGTTTTTCTGATTGATGGAGGTTTTTTGTCTTTTTATTTTGCTGAAATCTACTGTGTGGAGGTTGAATATATTTGCTTATTGAATTACTTATTCTGGCGGTTCTGATTTTACTTAACGCTTTTTTTGCTGCCTCAGAAATTGCCATGATTTCACTAAATGATAATAAAATAAAAGTGATGGCTGAGGAGGGGGATAAAAAAGCCCAACTTCTTAAAAACCTTTTAAATGAACCAAGTAAGTTCCTGGCAACTATCCAGATCGGAATCACCTTAGCAGGATTTCTAGCCAGTGCACTTGCATCTGAAAGCTTTGCAGACAGACTGGTAGCTTTTATTCAAATAAATGGTGTATCTGTGTCTTCCGCGGTAATTAAACCCTTTGCAGTTATATTTATAACTCTTATTCTAGCTTATTTTACCCTGGTTTTAGGTGAACTTGTTCCTAAAAGGCTTGCAATGCAAAAGCCAGAGGTAATATCCAGATTTTCTGTTGGTCCACTAACCTTATTAGGGTATGTAACAGCACCATTTGTAAAATTATTGACACTTTCGACAAATTTCTTTATTAGTGCCCTGGGCGGAGATCCTAATGCTAATGAAGAGTATGTTACTGAAGAAGAAATACTTCTAATGATTGATGTAGGCGAAGAAAAAGGAACAATTCAGGAAACTGAAAAAGAAATGATTAATAACATTTTTGATTTTGATGATAAAGTGGCTTCAGACATTATGACCCATAGAACAGATATAGTTAGTATTTCGATAGATTTAGGTTTGGCGGAAATAATTAATGTTATAAGTAGAAAACAATTCACAAGGATTCCTGTTTATGAAACTTCAATTGATAATATAATTGGAATTCTTCATGTTAAAGATTTGATTAAATTTGTTAATGTCTGTGATAACCAATTTGATTTAAAAAAGATAATTAGGCAACCCCATTTTGTACCAGAATCAAAAAAGACCAATCACTTATTAAAAGAATTACAAGAAAGTAAAGTTCATATGGCTGTAGTAATAGATGAGTATGGTGGTACTGCTGGCATTGTAACCATAGAAGACTTGCTTGAGGAGATAGTTGGGAATATTTTTGATGAACATGATTATGAAGAAGAAAAAGAGTTTGAGAAAATAGATGAAAATACCTATTTATTTGATGGGACAATTAGTCTAGATAAAGCTGAAAAAATTATTGGGGTTAAATTACCTACCGAGGAATATGAAACCTTAAGCGGTTATCTCATAGGCCAATTAGGAAAATTCCCTGTTGAGGGGGAAAACCCTGTTATTGAATTAGATGAGATTTTATTTAAAGTAGAAGAGGTTGATGAAAAACGAATTTCAAAAATCAAAACTTGTAGAATGTAGATTCTGCTTCAAAATTATAACCATACCGTTTATTGCTGCATAACATATATGGAGTATTTAGAAAGGTGTGGTTAGATATGAACATGCAAGATTTACCAGTAATTGTTACTACCCAACGATTAGTCGGGCATAGATTAGATGTGGTGTACCCTGTGGTGAGCGGAAATATTAATTATTGGATTTTGCAAAAGATTAATAGTGATATTTTGAATATGGTTTATTTTCTTCTTAGAAAACAAGGTTATTATGAAAATCCTCTTACTACTGTAACAGGCACCTATGAACTAAAAAATAATCAGAGGGGTATATTGAGTCTTTCGATAATTAATTATGCTTTTGCCGGTGGAGCCCACGGTATGACTTATATTAAATCATTAACCTTTGATGTTGTTACTGGAAGAACATATAGGTTATCAGATCTATTTATTAGGGGAAGCGATTACATTGGCAGGCTATCTGAAATTATTAGAAGACAAATAGTAGAACGTGATTTACCCTTGATTAATGAATTTCAATCGATTAACCCTGAACAGGATTATTACATCGCAGATAAAGCTTTAGTAATTTATTTTCAGCTTTATGACCTTACTCCTTATGTCTATGGTTTCCCTTACTTCCCAATTTCGGTTTATGAAATCCAAGATATTATTGATGAAAATGGCCCATTAGGGAAAATGCTCTACTAAAAAACGGCTTGAGTCGTTTTGCAGTTTGAACTTATGGGTTATTTCACATATAAAAGCCTTTGAGAATTACTAAGTGTACTCAAGGGCTTTTATTGTTCTTTAAAAAAGCAAGCTGTGGAAATGCTTGCTGAGAATAGAGAAAGTGTGTTTCGCCAACTAATGCCGATTAAGGTATGAAATGTACCTTAATTGGCTCTTTTTATACTTTATAGATTGAGCTGTGTAAGAACAACATGGTTATATTGATCTTTTAATAAGTGCCTATTTTGTTCATGTCAAGTGAAAGTATCGCCAACAGGCGGTACAGTGATTTATTTCAAGTAGGTGCTGCTAATATTTTTTAGCTAATATTAGAAAGCTTCCAATATAACCTATAACACCTGCAATCAATTCTACAATTGTCCGTACAGAAACCTGTCCTTCAACCACCATTTCTTTCGTAAAAAACCAGAATATCGAACTTAACATAAAGTAGAAGCCAATGGTTATTGCGCGGTACGTAATGAGCTGAAGACGTTCATCTAGTAACTTGCCTTTGGATTTAATTCGTTTGATCTTAAATAAAAAAGCTAAAGCCAATGTGATTAACAAAGTAAATGATTTGGTCCAACTCTCTACTGTTCCGCCATAAAATAAGTTTCCCAGAATAATTATCAAAGCAAAGGAACCAATTAAAAAGTAGTTAGTTAAAACCAATTCTTTAACAAAGGATCTATTCATCATTCATCTCTCCTTCCAGGTCTGAAAAATTAAAAATGTCTTCGATGCTGCACCCAAAGCTTTGAGCAAGTTTGTAGGCAAGGATTAATGAGGGATTGTAGCGGCCTACCTCTATAGAGATAATTGTCTGCCTGGATACCTCCAATTTTTTCGCTAGCTGTTCCTGAGTTAAATCATGTTTTTCTCTTAACTCTCTAATTTTGTTTTTCAACTACTCATCCCTTTCTATGTAAAGTTAACTTTACGTTAAGTTAACTTTACATAAATCATAGTTTGTTGTCAACAATTATATTTCTGTTTATATTGAAGAAATAAAGATCAAAATTCATGACTTGCAATAGTTTTATAAATGGCCAAGGAAAAGGAAGGAGAATGAATTTTTGGAGTTTCATTTTAATTCAACTCATGCACTTAATTATAAGTGGAGCAGAAATAAGGGCTTTTTATATTTAATAAGGGTGAAGCTTAACTTGAGCCTTAAACCTAAAAAAATCGCCCGATGGGCGATTTTTTAATGATGTGCTGGTGCGTTTTCAGGTTTTTTCATGTTGAAATCAACATTTTCAGCTAACATTGGGTCAAAGGAATTATCAAGACCAAATATTTGATAAAAAATTAAACCACCCAAAATAATTAGACCGAACCATCCAAGAACATTAATACCCATTTGTATGACCCCCGTTCTAGAAATTAGACGTTAGATGTTCGAAGTTAGAAAACATATAAAAGTATATTAAGTTATTTTCTATATAAATAAGCAAATATCCTTTTTCTGCATCTGAAAATGTTAATTATAATATTATTTATTATTACCGTGTTTCTCCGTGTGCCCCAAAGGGGCCCGTGGTTAAATAGTAGATTTGTTACTTATAGGTTATTCTTAAAGTAAAGGAGAAAAAAGCCGCGCTAGGGATTCCATAATCCTTAGGAACAGAGAACGTTTTTGATAGTCATAGTAGCTGATTTCCTTACTATTTTTTAAATCATTAAAGAAATCCTCTTCAAGTTTTTGACTTGCTTCTTGATTATAAATAAAGGCATTTACTTCAAAGTTAAGTTTAAAGCTTCTCAAGTCCATATTTGCGGTTCCAATTGAGGAAACTAAACCGTCAACAACTAAAGTCTTAGAATGAATAAAACCCTTTTGGTATTGATACACCCGCACTCCTGCTTCTAAAAGTTCTTTTAGATAGGACATGGAGGCCCAAAGTACAAATCTACTATCTGGTTTGCCGGGAATAATAATTCTCACATCCAAACCACTTAAGGCAGCATTTTTGATAGCCATCAGAATGCTCTCATTAGGAATAAAGTAGGGGGTTGTTAGGTACATAGATTTTTCTGCAGTTGCTATCATAGAAAAATACATTTGCATGATAGACTCCCATGGTGAATCAGGGCCACTAGAAGCAATCTGAATTAATTCCTCACTGGTATTAGGAGAGCAGGGAGGATAATACATGGAGCCAGTGATTTTTTCTTTCGCAGTAAAGAGCCAGTCCTGGATAAAAATATGCTGCAAAAATTTTACAGCATCACCCTCGATGCGTAAGTGGGTGTCTCGCCAATCCAAAAAATCCTTGCTTTTCCCTAAGTATTCATCACCTATATTTATCCCACCTACAAAACCGATTTTCCCGTCAACAACCAAGATTTTTCTGTGGTTGCGGTAGTTTATTCTGTTGTTTATGATTGGGAGGATAACCGGCGAAAAACAAGCTGTTTGAATACCGTTTTTTTCAAAATTTTCCAAGAATTTTTGATCTAACTTAAGGCTGCCGTAACCATCATAAATTAAGCGAATTTTCACACCCTCGTGGGCTTTTTTAATCAACAGTTCTTGCAATTGTGTACCAATTTGGTCATCTCTAATTATATAAAATTCTAGATGTATATGATGCTGAGCCAGTTCAATAGCTTGAAAGAAGCTCTGATATGTATCAAAGCCATTATTTAGTATCTGAGATTTATTGTTAATAGTAAATGGGGAACTTGCTGAGTTAACAATAAGGCTAATTAACTTTTTTTTATGAGGTATATTTTTTTCTACATATTCCTGTCCCTTTACAACAAGCATGCATTCATCTTGAACCATTTTAGAAAGTTCGCTTAGACTGGTAATTCCTTTTTTCCTATACCGCTTAATTTTTCTAAACTTCCTTCCTACGAGCATATATAGAAAAAAACCTAAAACGGGCAAAAAAACTAAAATTAGCAACCAAGCCAGAGTTTTAGATGGGTCGTCATTTTCAAAAAAAATAACAATTGCTATAAAAAGGATGGTTAATGTAAAAGTAGAGGTGATAATTTCTGTGATCTGGTTTACTGGGAATAAAGAACTTAGTTGTAATGCGTCCAAGGTTACGACCCCCTTAAGTCGTAAATTAATATACCCTAAAAACGTAGATTTAAAAACTTCAAATATTCTTTGAGAAGATTAGGTTTTCCGGTAATGAAGCCTAGACAATTTAGTTCGAGGGCTTTTTTGTATAAAACAATGGGGTTCCAGATTTCCGAGTGAAAATCAGTCCAAGCAATGATTTGATAATCATAACCATACATTAGCTCAGCGACATGGGAATCTAAAAGTGGATAGTATAAATTAAGTATGGAGACCTGACATTGTTCCATAAGACCTAGAAGCTTTTCAGGAGGCATTTCCTTATTAATTAATAAGGCTTTTTGATAATTCGTAAGGCGAGATAATTCCTCGAGAATAGGAATAGAGAAAGATGATATAAGGCAGGACACTAAGGTGAATTTTTTTAATATATTTAAAACAGGCTCTAGTTTTTCTAAGGGAATTGGTTTGATTTCCAAATTAAATCTAATTTTAGAACCGAAAAGCAGGAGCATTTCCTCTAAAGAGAGTATATATTCGCCATTACCTAAAGGATAACGGCACAGCTCATCCCAAGTCAAAACAGCGATTGGACCCCAGCGGGTATCTTTATCATGGAAAATAACTGGAACATTATCATAGGTTACTCTGATATCGGTTTCAATCATATCTGCACCCATAGCAATAGCCTGGACAAAGGCTTGCCGTGAATTATGGGGAGCATAAGCACCTGCCCCTCTATGTCCAATTACCAGCATTAGGCTTCACTCCCATAAATATTTTTAAGCTGTTTAACAATAGGTAATTATGTTTAATCATATATTATGTTAAAATATTATTAAACATAATTACTTCATACTTATTTCCACAAAACAGCCTTTAGTCCTTCCCAGGAAAAAAAACAAATTGACCCATACCCCTAGGTGGTTTAAAATATAATTAAAAGACAGAGGAGGTTTTAGCTATGTGTGAATGCTGTGGTGGTCATCGCCATGTACATGCTGAAGTACTAAAAGTAGAAGGAATGACCTGTGATCATTGTAAAAATGCAGTTTTAAAAGCAGTTGGTGCTTTAAATGGTGTAGAAAGTGTGGAAGTAGATTTAGCTGCAAAAGAAGTTAAAGTTGAATATGATGCTAATATGGTTACCTTAGAGGCTGTTAAAGCTGTTATTACTGAAGAAGGCTACACAGTGTAATAGGGTGCTGAAAAGCGGCACCTAGCGTCGTTAATTTTAAGCCCAAGATCCTCAACGTATTAATATACGCCTGCGGTCTTGGGCTTAAAATATGCCTAGCTATCTACCACTTTTGAGCACCCAACCCAACGAATCAGACCCCTGTATTTACGCCTCCGGTTTTGACCCCTTTTTGGCCTTGTTCTACGCCTTTTTGAACGGCCTAGTAAATTTATAAATACCCAATTGGTGACACCAAAATATAGTATTTATTTTTACCGTGTTTATCTGTGTGCCCCGGAGGGGTCCGTGGTTTAATAATAGATTTTGTGTTTGGATACCGCTTATATATATGTTAAAATATTAATAAAAATTGGAATAATATTGACAGGAGCCACTATGAAATTACTGATTTCCAAACTTGGGATGATAGATTATCAGGAAGCTTTAAATATCCAGGAGGAACTATTAAAGCTGCGGCAAGAAAATAAGATAAAGGATACAATGCTGCTTTTAGAGCATCCGCCTATCTTAACTTTAGGCGTAAGAACAAATTATCATAATATACTTACCCCTCAGGAACTATTGAAGAATCAGGGTGTAAATATCTATAAAGTAAATAGAGGAGGGGATATTACTTATCATGGTCCGGGTCAAATAGTAGGGTATCCTATCATAAATCTTAATTATCATGGCCGGGATATTAGTGTTTTCTTTCATAAGATCGAAGAAACCTTTATAAAGCTATTAAAATATGAATTTGGAATAACAGCTTGTACTATACCCAAATGCCCAGGAGTGTGGATTAATAATGAAAAAATTACAGCTATCGGTGTTGCTTTTAAAAAGTGGGTTAGTATGCATGGCTTTGCTTTTAATGTTAATACCAAATTAGAGCATTTTAATTGGATAAACCCTTGTGGTTTCAAGGACAAAGGGGTAACCTCTCTGGAAAAAGTTCTTGGTTCAACAATAGATTTAAATGTAGTGAATAATTATATTATTGAATATTTTTCTAAGGAATTTAACTTAGAGCCTGAGATAATTGATAAGCAAGAACTGCTTGCAATGATGGGGAGAGAGTAAAATGAACGCAAGAAAACCTAGTTGGCTGAAGATTAAATTAAAGGATGCTTCAAAATTAATTGAGGTAAAAAAAATGTTGGACCGACTGTCTTTACACACCGTATGTGAGGAAGCTAACTGTCCAAATGTTATTGAATGTTTTGGAAGAAAGACTGCAACATTTATGATTTTAGGTAGGATATGTACCCGAAACTGTACTTTTTGTAATGTAGGAAAGGGCGAGGTAGAAGAAGTTGATTTTGAAGAGCCTTACCGTGTTGCCAGTGCTGTGCAAGAACTTAATCTTAAGCATGTTGTCATAACCTCAGTGACCAGAGATGATTTGTCTGATGGTGGGGCTGATCATTTTGTAAGGGTTATCGAAAAAATTAGGGAATTAGAGAATAAGGTTACCATAGAAGTACTAATACCTGATTTCCAAGGTGATGGTGATGCGCTACTTAAGGTAATTAAGGGGCGACCTGATATCCTAAATCATAATATTGAGACGGTACCTAGATTATACTCCTCGGTAAGACCCCAAGCTAATTACCTGCGTTCCTTAAAGCTTTTAGAAAATGCTAAACAAATTGATGATGCTATTTATACCAAATCTGGTATTATGTTGGGGCTTGGCGAAAAAGAAGAAGAGGTAGTTAATGTTATGAAAGACCTGCGAAATATTGGTTGTGACGTTTTAACCATAGGCCAGTATCTTGCGCCATCCAAAAATCATCATCCAGTGATAGAATATATTGAGCCTGTAATTTTCGAAAAATATAAAGAAATTGGTTATGAATTAGGTTTTAAGTATGTTGCCTCCGGACCCCTTGTAAGAAGCTCTTACCATGCCGACGAATTTTTTACCTAAAATATAAGTAAAGACCGGTATTGCCGGTCTTTACTTTGTTTTAAGGTTTTTCTGTAGCACTGTAGAACTGTAGCACTGTAGCACGAATGGCAAAGCCATTCAGTTAATGTTGTTTTACGTTTTCGGCACCGCTTTGTTTTAAGATTTCTTGAGCTTTTGCTGCTTTGTCATCACTGCATTCTATAGCAATTAAGGTTTTGCCCATTTTTACGTCTTTTTCATAATTTTTACTTTCTGTTTCAGGGATTCCCATATCTACTAGTGCTCCACCTAAACCACCAGCTGCTGCTCCTGAAAGAGCTGCAGCAATAGGTCCAGCTGCTAATAATGGTCCGAAGCCTGGTATTGCAAGAGCACCTGCGCCTAATGCAAGACCGCCTAGTGCTCCCCAAGTGGCACCTGTTGCTGCTCCATCAGTAACAGAATCGCTAGTACCCATGTTCATGCCTTCCTTATTACCTTGTTTTTTTTCTTCGCCCTTGGAAACAATAGATATTTCCTTATCAAATCCTGCTTGTCTTAATTGTTCAGCAGCACCTTCTGCTTGTCCTTTTGAGGAAAAAATACCAACAATTTTTTTTGTCATAAGTGACCTCCTAATTTTAAAAGATTTTTAATTTTTCAGCTTTATTATTCCAGAATTCTTTTTGAAATATTCAGCAGGAAAGAAGGAACTTTTAGAGAAATTAAAAATACAATTTATTAAATGACTGTAAAATAGTGCTGGAGGTTATTTATGAATGGGTATAGAGCAGCTATTAATGGCTATGCAGTAACAAGTGAAGTTAAAAAAATTATCTTTGAAGAAGGCTATGTTGCTTTACGTATTATTCTAGAAAATAGTGCTAGCATAAAACTATGTGAAACTGTAAAAATAAATGGAGGAAGTAAACTTCCTGAAGGTGCAGATACAATCATAACTAAAAAAATGCTTTGTGATTACAATACTCTAATAGTTATAGTAAAAGACTTTGAGCCTTTAGTAAATGTTGACACAGACAATTACTCATGGGTCTAGCTAGTGCGTTTGACAGTTATTCATAGGTTTTGCTCTTACGTCTGACACAAGCTTTGATATTAAAAAAAATTGTTTATAAAATAGGCATAAGCCTATTTTTTTTGATTTTTGTCAGACGCAATAATTTGCCCTCATAGTAATTGTCCAACCCGAAATCTTCCTTATTAGCAATTGTCCAGACCTAGCATATTCTCCCTAAAGTATTAGCGCGCCCACTCGCTCACGCGCTCACGAATAAGCGAATTTTTATTCCGGAACAAGCCAATAGATGAATTTCGTAAAAACTCCAGCAAAGAGTAGTACAGCTAGTGAACTAATAACGTTAAAAAAAGTATGGGTGTGGGCAATTTGCCTAGGCAGGTCTGAGCTGCTGAGAGCCATTAGAGCTGTAAACTGCTCGAGAATTGGATAGAAAATAACAATACCTAAAAAATTTAAGATAACATGGGCTATAGCTACTCTTTTTCCTGCGGTAGTTGATCCAATACTGGCTAAAACAGCAGTTATACAGGTGCCCATATTGCTGCCTAGTATGATAGCAGTTGAGGTAACAAGGTCTAAATGGCCACTTTTGGCTAAAACCAGAACTATGCCTGTCATAGCACTACTTGATTGAATAATGGCGGTGAAAATTATTCCAAAAAGTACTGCAAGCAGGTGGCTCCGGGTTGTTAAAAGCAGCAAGTGTTGGATTAAAGGATTATGCATTATATAGGAAAAAGCACTCCCCATAAAATCCATCCCCCAAAAAATAAAGCCTAAACCACAGATGTTTAAACCTACGGATCGTAGAGTATTACCGAAAATCATTAGGACAAGACCCAAGAAAACTAATGGTATGCCTAAAGCTTCCAAAGGAAAGGCCAACATTTGACCGGTAATAGTGGTACCAATATTTGTTCCTAAGACAATACCCAAAGCCTGAGCAAATGACATCAATCCAGTATCTACTAAACCAATGGAAATTACTGTAACAGCACTGCTAGATTGTAAAAGCATGGTTAAAAAGGTTCCTGTTAAACATCCTAAGCTAGGAGTAGCAGTAAAGCGTTGTATTATTTTTTTTAGATTAAAGCTTGCTATTCTTTCTAATCCCGCCTTTAAGATAAATAATCCAAGTAAAAAAAGAGCTAAACCTAGAAGAAAAAATAGTGCACTTAGCATAATTATTTCAACACCTCTGTATTTGTTACTAGTGACTAGTGACTAGTGACTAGTGACTAGTCACTAGTGGAAGGTAGGGGCGTGCATTGCACGTCCGCGGTTGTGATTTAGTCACTACCTGCCCTAATGTATATTACTAATTGACAATTGTTAGAAGAACAGTAGATAAATTATTCAGAATTTTTCTTTTACTATGGAAGAATTTTTAGATATAATGGATAGGTGATTGACAAAGGTTATAGGAATCATAAGAATACTTTTAATTTTCAGTGAAGGATTTTTGTCTGGTAATCTAGAATAACAAAACTTATGTGCCATTAGTGAAATTGTGTACAAAATCACAAGTTGATGCAAATGGAAGGAGGAACAGTATGGAAAGGATTGAACTGACTGCGGCCTGGGCTAAAGGTCAAGAGGTTTTGGCTGAGGTTACAAAAGAAAGCGGAGTTCGAGCTTCAAAATGCTACCAATGTGGCAAATGTTCAGCTGGGTGCCCAGTTGCCTTTGCTATGGATAAGACTCCCCGGGAAATTATGCGGTTAGTCCAGCTGGGATTAATGGATGAAGCATTACAATCCCATACTATCTGGTTGTGTGCAAGCTGTGATACCTGTTCAACCCGCTGCCCCCGCGAAGTGGATATAGCCCGAGTGATGGAGACCTTACGAATAATTGCTAAAAGAAAAGGCTCAGTAGCGGAAAAGAAAATGGACCTGTTTCATGATCTATTTTTGAAATCCGTAGAGAATAATGGTCGGGTCCATGAGTTGGGTTTAATTCTGGGCTTCAATATCTATGGAATGCAGCCTTTAAAAGATGCCCATTTTGGTCCTAGCATGTTATTAAAAGGCAAATTATCCCCATTACCCCATACCATTAAAGATAATGGGGAAGTGAAGAAAATATTCGCTAATGTCCGGAAGCGGGGTGGTAAATTATGAAGTATGCCTATTATCCCGGTTGTTCGTTAAGTTCTACCGGTGTAGAGTATGATATATCTACAAAAAAAGTGGCTAAATCCTTAGGAATTGAGCTATGGGAAATCCCTGAGTGGAACTGCTGTGGGGCTTCTAGTGCCCACTTAACTGATCATTTGTTAGCTTTAGCCCTACCAGCTCGCAATTTAGCTATAGCTGAAGAAAAAGGCTTAGATGTGGCTATCCCTTGTGCAGCCTGCTATGCTCGCTGTAAAGCAACCGAGGTTGAAGTAAGGAATTCTAAGGAGATGCAAGAAACTATAAGCGCAGTGATTGAACGGCAGTATACAGGAAAATCCCAAGCTAGAGCTTTATTAGATGTTTTTGTTAATGACTTGGGATTAGAGTCTATCAACACTTTAGTCAATAAACCTTTAAAAGATTTAAAAGTGGTCAGCTATTATGGCTGCTTATTGGTGCGTCCCCCAAAATTGGGTTTTGATGATGCGGAAGATCCCCAAAGCATGGATAAATTGATAGAGGCTCTAGGGGGCACCCCTGTAGATTGGGCCTTTAAAACTGAATGCTGTGGTGCTGCCCATGCCACAACCAAATCTGAGGTAGGCTTTCCCATGATTGAGAAAATATTGACGGCAGCCAAGGAAACGGGAGCCGATTGTATAGCAACTGCCTGTCCTTTATGTATGAGCAATCTGGATATGCGTCAGACTCAAGTTGGAGCAAAATATGGACAAAACTACAGCTTGCCAGTCTTTTATTTTACGGAGTTAATGGGAATAGCCTTAGGGATAAATCCACAAGAATTAGGTATCAGTAAGCATTTTGTTGATGTTTCAGGCATAGTGAAGAAGCTTAATGAAGCTGCAGGCAGGAGGGATACTGCATGAAGCGTGTAGGTGTATTTATCTGTCACTGTGGTACTAATATTTCAGCGGCAGTGGATTGTGAGAAAGTGGCGGAAAATGCCAAAAGCTTTCCCGGTGTAGCCTATAGTACTGATTATAAGTATATGTGTGCAGAACCGGGACAAGAATTAATAAAGAAAGCCATAAAGGAACAAAAGCTAGACAGAATCGTGGTGGCATCCTGTTCACCTCGGATGCATGAGCCAACCTTTCGCCGTTGTATCGAAAGCGGCGGCTTAAATGCTTACTTATTGGAAATGGCAAATATCAGAGAGCATTGCTCCTGGGTTCACCCTGATGATAAAGAAAGGGCCACTATTAAAGCAACAGATCTAGTCAAGATGGCTGTGGCCAAAGTCATGCAAAATGAAGCCTTGGTCAGGTCGACCATACCTATCACTAAGAGGGCACTAGTTATTGGTGGTGGGATTGCCGGAATACAAGCAGCTCTTGATATTGCTAACACCGGTCATATAGTCGATGTTGTTGAAAAAGAACCCTCTATCGGTGGTCGGATGGCTCAGGTTGATAAGACCTTCCCCACTTTGGATTGTTCAGCTTGTATTTTAACACCTAAGATGGTAGATGTGGCCAATCATCCCAATGTTAATTTAATTACCTATTCGGAGATAGAGAAAGTAGAAGGTTATGTGGGCAATTTTGATGTGACTATCAGGAAAAAAGCCCGTTCCGTTGATCTCAAAGCCTGTACAGGTTGTGGTACCTGTATCCAAAAGTGCCCAACAAAGGTGCCTAGTGAGTTTGAAATGGAAATGATGGATCGAAAGGCTATTTATACCCCATTTCCGCAGGCAATCCCCAATAAGCCGGTAATCGACAGAGAAAACTGCCGATACTTTAAATCCGGGAAGTGCGGGGTCTGTCAAAAGGTGTGCCCAACAAATGCGGTAGACTTTACCCAAGAAGATGAACTAGTTACAGAACGTTATGGTGCCATCGTAGTCGCTACTGGTTTTGACCTCTTTGATGAAAGTGTCTATGGTGAATATGGCTATGGCAAATATAAGGATGTTATTACCGGATTGCATTTTGAAAGATTGTTAAATGCCTCCGGTCCTACCATGGGAAAAATCAAACGGCCTTCTGACGGTAAAATACCACAAAACGTAGTGTTTATTAAATGTGTAGGTTCCCGAGATGAAGCTAAAGGTAAAGCTTATTGCTCTAAAACCTGCTGTATGTATACAGCAAAACATGCAACACTGGTGCGAGAAAAGATTAAAGATTCAAATGCTTATGTCTTTTATATGGATGTCCGGACACCTGGCAAGGGTTATGATGAATTTTACACCCGGACAACTGATCAATATGGAGCCAAGTATATTAGGGGTAGGGTATCTAAGATTTATGAAAAGGGTGATAAGCTTATTGTCTGGGGTGAAGATACCCTTTTAGGACGACCTGTGGAAATCGAAGCAGATATGGTAGTCTTAGCTACAGCTATGGTTGCCAAAGCTGATGCTGCAAAACTTGCTCAAATGGTTGGTTTCTCCTATGACCAGAACCATTTTTATACTGAAGCTCATCCCAAGCTGGCTCCAGTTGAAACTCATACTGCTGGTGTTTTCTTAGCAGGGGCGTGTCAGGGACCGAAAGATATACCTGAATCTGTTGCTCAGGCTAGTGCGGCCGCTGTTAAGGTCTGCGGTCTCTTGTCTAAGGAAGAAATGCCGACAGAACCGATTATTTCTGCTGTCAATGAGGCAATATGCTCTGGTTGTGGTATGTGTGTACCAGTTTGCCCTTATACAGCAATTGACCTTAAGGTTATTCAAGAAAGAATTCACGGCAAAACAGTTAGCCGTAAGGTTGCGAATGTTAATAGCGGTTTGTGCCAGGGCTGTGGTGCTTGTACAGTAGCCTGCCGTTCTGCAGCCTTAAACTTGAAGCACTTTACTAATGAACAAATCTTGGCGGAGGTGGATGCCTTATGTCTATAACGGAGATGCCACAAAATTGGGAACCTAAAATCCTGGTTTTTGCCTGTAACTGGTGTACCTATGCCGGGGCTGACCTGGCAGGATTAAGCCGCCTACAGTACCCGCCTAATATTAGAATTCTAAGAGTGCCTTGTTCTGGTCGGGTTAATCCCCAATTTGTAATTAGGGCTTTTCAACGGGGAATTGATGGGGTCTTAGTGGCAGGCTGCCATCCTGGTGACTGTCATTATGTAAGCGGCAATTATTTCACCCGCAGAAGGTATTTGTTGATGCAAAGACTTTTACAATATGTAGGTATTGACCCTGAACGATTCCAGGCCAGATGGATATCTGGTTCCGAGGGTCCGAAATTTCAACAGGTTGTTACCCAAATAACTGAAGAAATTAGGGCTATGGGGCCTAACAGGAAGTTGAGGGATGCCCAATGAGTGAAATGACTAAAAAAATGCAGGAAATTGCCCGGGAAATTTTAGAAAAGGGTGAAGCTCAGGTTGTTATCGGTTGGGAAAAGGGTACTTTCTGGTACCTGTCACCCCCAGCTTTTATCGATAAACCAGAAGATGTACAAAGGTTAGTTTGGGATGATTTTTGTCACAACAACCTCAGTAAATATCTAGTGGACTTAAAAAACCATGAAGGGAAAACAGCTGTTTTTGTTAAAGGCTGTGATTCTCGGGCCTTTAATCGGCTATTACAGGATAAACAAATAGATAGAGAAAAGGTTATTTTGATTGGTATTCCCTGCCCCGGTCTTCTAGACCAGGATAAAGCTAAAGAATTAGGGAAAAACTCTGAACTTCCCAAGGCTCAAAAATGCTTGGAGTGTCAGTATCCTAATCCCTTGGTTTATGATTATTACCTAGGTGATAAAGAGGCTTTAAATGAAGTAGCGGCAACAAAAGAAGCAGCTGATTACAGTGATGTGGCAGCAATTGAAGCCATGAGCCCTGATGAAAGATATGATTTCTGGACAAGGCAATATGATCGCTGTATTCGTTGCTATGCCTGCCGGAATGTCTGCCCTGCCTGCAGCTGTCGGGAGTGTGTTTTTGACCAGACTCGGGTAGGTTGGATCGGTAAAGCTAACAACTCCTCAGAAAATCAATTTTTTGCTCTGACTAGAGCTATGCATGTGGCTGGCCGCTGTATCGAATGTGGTGAATGTGAGCGGGCTTGTCCTATGGATATTCCCATCATGCTTTTAAACAAAAAGCTGGTTAAGGATATCAATGAATTATTTGGTGAGTATGATGCCGGTGTTGATATAGAAGGAAAACTACCTCTAGGCCATTTTGATAAAAATGACCCAGAAGAGTTCATGTAGGGAGGTGCAACGATGAAGACTATTCTTAAAGCAAAGCTGCCTGAGTTGTTGGAACAACTTGCAAAAGAATATAAAGTATTAGTCCCGGCAAAATTAGAAGGGGTTTCTAGATTTGCTGCCTACCGTGAGAATTTGGAATTGGCTCTAGAGGAAAATGTGACTATGCCTCCCAAGGATATTTTCTTTCCTCAGACTGAGGAAATGTATAAATTCAAATCCAAGGATCAATCTTTGGAAATTGAAGAAATACCTCAGGACGAAAAATTGCAGGTTATTTTTGGTGTCCGTTCCTGTGATATGAAAAGTATTGACTGCTTAGATCAGGTTTTTCTAACCAAAGGCTTTGTTGATCCCTTTTATCAAGACAAGCGGGATAAAAGTATTTTGATTGCTTTAAGCTGTGTAAAACCTATGGAGTCCTGTTTCTGTACTTCAATGGGTATCGACCCCCAAAAAGGTCAGGGCGCAGATATTCAAGCCTATGATTTAGGGGAAAAATTGGGCTTTGAAGGAATCACTGAAAGAGGACAAGAGGTATTAAGTAAGGTTTCGGGTATGTTTGCAGAGGAAGATGCAGCTATTCCTTCTATAGGAGAGTTTAATCTTACCGCTGATGTAGAAGGCTTGCCGGAAAAATTAAAGGATATGTTTGACCACCCTATTTGGGATGATATTTCCCGGAAATGCTTAAACTGCAGCACTTGTGCCTATGTCTGTCCGACCTGTCACTGCTTTGATATCGCAAGTGAGGTCAGAGGAGAAGATGGTACCAAAATCCGCTGCTGGGACTGCTGTATGGTTGATGAATACACTGTTATGGCTGGTGGTCATCAGCCCAGACCCGGTAAAAAGGAACGGGTCAGAAACCGTTTCTTACACAAGCTGCGCTACTTCCCGGAAAGGTACAATATGCTCCTCTGTACCGGCTGTGGCCGCTGTGTAGTGAAGTGTCCAGTAAATCTTGATATAACGAATGTTATAAAGAAGCTACAAGAAGCGTAACTAAAATTGTATTTGTCATAGCTTTGAAAGCTACAGATTGTTGCTGTGTCATCCTGAGGGAGGTACGACCGAAGGATCTTAGTCTTCTTACTAGGCAAGATTCTTCGCTACGCTCAGAATGACGGGAACGAAGTGAAGAATCTTATCAGTAGGTGAACTTTATGTATTATGTTTATATACTGACAAACTGGTCAAACAATGTTCTATATACAGGTGTTACTAATGATCTCGAACGTCGCTTATATGAACATAAAAACAAGATGGTTAAAGGGTTTACAAAGAAATATAATGTTGATAAATTAGTTTATTTTGAAAGTACGACAGATGTAAGAAGTGCAATTTCCAGAGAGAAACAGATTAAAGGCTGGATTAGGTCTAAAAAAAATGATTTGATAGAAAACGCAAACCCAGGGTGGAAGGATTTATCAGAGAATCTTATGGATTAAGATTCTTCGCTACGCTCAGAATGACATGAAGTACATCCTAGGTAGAGTAACTAATCTTAAGTGAAGGAGGGAATAAGGTGGCGATAACTGTAGAGGATGTAAAAAAAATCAACCCATTAGTTCCCATAAAGGCCAAGGTAACAAAAATTGTCCAGGAAACTCCGGATGTTAGAACCTTTCATATAAGCACTATGGATGATCAAAAGCCCTTTGACCCCATGCCTGGTCAATTAGGAATGCTGTCTCTACCTCTAGTTGGTGAGGGTATGTTTTCCATTACCAACAAAGGGGAAAACCATATTGAAATGGCTCTTAAAGAAGTAGGTCAGCTGACAAAAGCCTTGCATGAAATAGAAGTAGGGCAGGAAGTTGGGATTCGGGGGCCTTACGGCAATGGTTTCCCTATTGATTACTGTAAGGGTAAAGATCTGCTCATTATTGGTGGGGGTATCGGTTTGGCCCCTGTCCGCAGTCTGATTATGCACTGTATTAAAAATAGAGATGACTTTGGTAAGCTGACCGTAGTTTATGGTGCTAGGTCTAAGTCAGACCTCTGTTTTCAGGAAGATTTATTTGAAAACTGGACTAAGGTCCCAAATATGGATGTCTTTGTTACTATTGACCGAGCAGAAGAAGGGTGGGACGGTCATGTAGGTTTTGTCCCCGCCTATGTAGAAGAACTGGCTCCTAAGCCTCAGGTCACTGTTTTGTGCGGACCTCCTATTATGATTAAATTCACACTGCCAAGTCTGCAAAAAATGAACTTTAGTGATCAAGATATTATTACTACCTTAGAAATGCGGATGAAATGCGGTATTGGTAAATGTGGCCGTTGTAACATTGGTTCATGTTATGTTTGTCTTGATGGTCCTGTTTTCACCATGGAGCAGTTGAAGGATCTACCACCTGAATATTAAGTCGTTATAACAATGATATTGTAAAACCGTATGAGGAGGGGGGGAAACCGGGCGTTCGTTGGCCCGGTTTTTTCTATGCATAAAAATTTTATACAAAGTGGATAAAATTAGTAGGAATTTGTAAATGTTTGGCGAATAAATAATATTGTGAAAAATTATAACAGCAGAAAGGTAGATTTTCTAAATATATGAGAAAAAAATATAGAAATATTTGTTTTTTTAAAAAGGGGAAAATTATTATTTGTGGAAATTAGTTGAAATGGAGGATGCAGAATGAATATTTCTTTTTCTGTAGTATTATTACAAGGAATTCCTGAACAAATTGCGGTTGTTATTTTAGCTCTTTCAATTGCAAGACAACCTTTTAAATGGCGAGAGGTAATTTTTGTAGGAATTATTCTAGCAATAACTGCCTTTATGGTTAGGTTACTACCTATTACTTTTGGCGTGCATACCGTAGTATTAATTGGTCTTTTATTTGCTTATCTAAGTTTCATTAAAAAAGTAGATTTAAGTAGTGCAATTTTATCTAGCTTATTGAGTTTTTTAGTTTTAATTGTTTCAGAGTCCTTAATAGTTCCTACCATTATGAATCTATTTGCGATTTCTCGTGAGGAATTATTAACTAATGATTTTATAAGAATTTTAATTACTTTACCCCATGTATTAATTATCTTTTTTGTAGCCTTATTTATTAAAAAAAAGAGATTAGATATAAAGGAGTCTAGTGATGCTTTCTAATTTTAGTAAATCCTTAGCGGGTTTTATTACTAAGGATTTAAACTATGATGAAGAAAAAAATGAAATTGTTTCTTATGCCATTGAGATGTTCTTGCTTGGTGTAGTTGGTTTTCTGGCTATTTTATTATTAGGTTTTGTCTTTAACGCTCTTTTGCCTGCAGCCATAGCAGCTATATCAGGCGGTGTTTTACGTAGAGTTTCCGGAGGCGCTCACTTTGATACACCCTTAAAATGCCTAGGTTTGGGTGCAATTATCTACAGTTTAATTGGAGTCCTAGCTAATTATTTATTGCAGGTTGGATCTACTAACTGGATTAATATGATTTTCATTTTGCTATGTTTGATTATTGTATTTTTATTTGCACCCGTTGACTCCGAAGCCAAACCTATTCATTCCCAAACCTTACGGAATAAGCTGAGACTTTCCTCTGTTCTGTTTATTATTTTTATTTTAATATTTACAATTTTAAATGACAATTTGCTGATAAATATTAGTGCAATGTTAGGCATTTTATATCAGTCACTAACTTTACTACCAATTTTTAATAAAGGGAGGTGATTTAAATGAAAAAGGCGATTTTTACAGCACTTGCTACAACTTTAATGCTTTTGGCCAGTGTCAGCTCAGTTTTTGCCTGTGGTTGGTGGACATATCAACCTAAAGCTCCTAAGTCTTTACAAAAATAGTTTAAATTGAGGTGGTTTTCCACCTCAATTTAAATTCAGTGAGGTTTATAACTATGTTAGAAATAGATAAAAATTTTAAAAATAAAGAGATTTATATTCTTGTCACACAAACTTTCTTTTTTTTACTTTTAGCCATATTAGTAATGAGAGTTTTTGATTTTAAAAATGAAGCATCAACTCTTTACTCGGTAGGTTCTAGCTATGTTTTTATAGTTATTATTTCACTGATACCACTAATACGACTTGTAGACTATAAACATACCATATTGCTTGACACATTTATAAATATATTCTTTATTTTAATTGCTTCCTTTCTTTTATTGAAAGAAGAACAAGAAATTTTTAAAATACTTTATTTAATGCCAATAGTTATCACATCATTAAAATATAAAAAAATATACTCGTATATATTTGTCGGTTTAATAACACTTATTTTATTAGGTATGGGTTTTTTAAGTAATTTTATCTATATTGATGCAGATATCATGCTTAGTGGAGTCTTATTTTTGTTAGCCTGGCTTTTAGGCAACATGACGGAAACAGAGGCAAAGATAAGAGAGGAATTAGAAAGACTTGCAACCCATGATGGATTGACTGATTTATTAAACCATAGGAGCTTTCAGACCATACTAGATGAGAAAATAACTGAAGCCAAAGGAAATAAGTCTTCACTTTCTTTGCTTTTATTAGATATAGATTATTTTAAGGTGTATAATGATTCCCTAGGTCATCAGAAGGGTGACATTGTATTAAAAGCCGTTGCTGATATCATGAAGAATAATACTCAAGGAAAAGGCTACTGTGCTAGGTATGGTGGGGAAGAGTTTGTAATAATATTGCCTGAGGCAGGGATCCGGGATGCTAGGATATTAGCTGAGAAGATTCGAGAAGAGATAGAAAAAACTGAATTTATAGGCATGCAGGTGCTGCCAAAGGGCAACTTAACTGTTTCAATTGGAATAGCTCAGTTGCCTTTAATGGCTGATACTAAGGAAAAGCTTATTCAAAAAGCTGATGAAGCTTTATATAAAGCTAAATTTGTCAGTAAGAATAAAGTAGAAGTCTATTATTCAGTTTTTGACGAATTGAGCCTTGTTTTAAAGGATGAGGAACAAGAACTTTTAAATTCAATCAGAACTCTAACTATGGTTATTAATGCTAAAGACCGCTATACTTATGGACATTCGGAAAGAACTATGGAACTATGCAGAAAATTTTCTATAAGTTCAAAATTCAATGATTTCCTAACAAAAAATCTTATTTATGGTTCACTCTTACATGATATCGGTAAAATAGAAATTTCTAGAGAGGTTTTGAATAAACCAAAAAAACTTAATCAGTCTGAGTGGGAAATGTTTAAACAACATCCTCAATGGGGAGCAGATATTATCAGACCTATAAAAACTCTTCAGAATTCTTTGGAGATAATTTTATACCATCATGAAAATTATGATGGGACAGGTTATCCGAAAGGTTTAAAAGGTAAGGATATTCCTATAGGTGCAAGAATACTAAGGATTGTTGATAGCTATGATGCTATTACAACAAATCGGCCTTATAAAGAAGCAATGTCCAAGGAACAAGCAGTTGAGGAATTAGCTAAATATACTGTAACCCATTATGACCCTATAATCTTAGAACAATTTTGTGAGATGATTTTAAAAAAGGATGATGAGCAATAAAAGATTGTAATTAATTATGGGCAAACCCTCTGCGGTTTTTTCTAGTAATTATTTGGGTATATACATAACATAAACTAGGAGGTGAAAGGCGATGGATTTTGGCAGTTTTTTTTGCTTTTATTTTTGGTATCTATGCTGTTACCTTTAATAAAGCAAAGAGGCATAGAAACCAGTAGAATTAAGATTATGCAGGATTTTGAGAAAAAGAGGAATTCGAGGGTTATTACCCTTATTCACCGACAGGAATCAATGAGCTTTTTTGGCTTAGCCTTACGAAAATATATAAACATCGAGGATTCGGAGCAGATACTGCGGGCAATTCGATTCACTCCAGCTGATATGCCAATAGATATTATTTTACATACCCCTGGTGGATTAGTTTTGGCTTCCGAACAGATAGCCTATGCTTTAAAAAAACACAAAGCAGATGTGACAGTTTTTGTTCCTCATTATGCAATGTCTGGCGGAACAATGATTGCCTTGGCAGCCGACAAAATAGTAATGGATGAAAACGCAGTTTTAGGTCCTGTAGATCCACAACTAGGCCAATATCCTGCAGTCTCTATACTAAATGTTGTTAAGGAAAAGGATATCAATGAAATAGATGATGAAACTCTAATTTTCGCTGATATAGCAAAAAAAGCGATTAAACAAGTGGAGAATACCTTGTGCTTTATTCTGGCCGAGCATTTCTCCCAGGAAAGGGCTTGTGAGCTTGCTAAAATTTTTAGCGAAGGTCGCTGGACCCATGATTATCCAATAAGATTTGAAGAGTTGCGGGAATTAGAGCTTTTTGTAAGTACAGATATGCCCTATGAAGTATACAAGTTAATGGACTTGTATCCCCAGACTAATAATCGGAGACCATCGGTACAATACATACCAATACCTTATGGCAAGGAAAGTAATGAGAAAGTGAAATAGTGTAAGGGTGAAAGAGTGAAATGGTGAAAAAATGAAGACATCGACATAGGAACTTTGATTTTAGTGGAAATAATAATATTTACAATAACAATTACAATAAAGGAAGTGGTAAATATGTTAGTAGATTATCATGTCCATGCTTTAGGCCATGCTGATCGTGAACATTCTTTAGAGGAGTTAATACCATTTTTAGATGTAGCCCTAAAGAAAAATCTCCAGGAAATTGGTTTTGCTGATCACGACCGCTACCTAGGAAGTTTAAATTTTACTTTATACCGGGAACTACAGGAATTGTATCCCCAGATAAATATTAGGGTAGGATTAGAAATAGATTATTACCCCGGAAAGCTAGAAGAGATCACAAAAATTCGAACCAGCCATCCTTTTGACTATGTAATAGGCTCTGTTCACTATATAGATGAATGGATGTTTGATGCTGATAAAGGGAAAAAAAGGTTTGAGGAGTGGGATATAGACGAGCTCTACACCAGATATCTTACTTTAGTTGTTGAAGCAGCAAATACCGGTTTATTCCCTTTGATTGGACATTTGGATCTTTTAAAGATATTTGGGCACAGACCTAAAAAAAGTATTGTAGAAACCTTCAGCCCTTATCTTAGGGACTTGGAGAAAACAGGAGTAGTTATAGAATTAAATACTAACGGCTGGTACAAGCCAATTAATGAGTTGTACCCGGCACCAGAATTAGTTGAACTATGTTTTCAAGCCAATCTTCCAATTACATTATCATCTGATGCTCATCAGGCAGAACAGGTAGGAAGAGATGTGGATAAGGCTTTAGCCATAGCCAAGAAAGCAGGATATACAAAGATAGCTACCTTTGGGAATGGTAAAGTAAATTATATAAGTGTTTAAGCATTAAAAGTCGAGCTAAGCTCGGCTTTTTTTTGTCGTTTTTTAGCTAAACTTTATTTAATTATTGATAAACATCGATAGGAATAAAACTATAAACCTATTTTTACATAAAAACCTTCTTAAAGTAGATAATAACACTAATGTGAGTGTTTAAGTGTAGTGTGAGCCGCCATACTGACATTCAGTATATAACTTTTTTGTTAAATACTGACCAAAAAATTGATCTAAAAGTAAAAAGAAGGAGGTGTTTATTTTTTGACTGTTATAGATCCTTATAAGGCGGGTCTTTTTAAAAACAATCCTTATGCAAAGAAACAGGATATTAAAGGGAGACTAGTTGTCGTTTTAGATGGTAAGCTAGAAGGCCGAAATTTAAAGCTAATTACTCCAATATCTCGAGCTTTAAATAAAAATGAAATTCACGAGTTAATCTTTACTGATGAAAAAGAAGCAGGGCCAGGGAAAAATGTAGACAGTATTTCGTATTTAGGTTTTTTTGAGGTTCAGCAGGGAAGTGTCATGATAAATGGTGATGAAATTTATCTGGATGGTAAATTAGTTGGTCAGATTGCAGGTTTTGATGAAACACATATGCCTAATCATTTAAATATTGTTATTAAGGCAGATGAAAGGAAAACAGGAGTGGAACTTGATGCGGAGGTGGGAATGGAAATTATTTGTAAAAAATCACGAGAATAAATGTTTGATTCCTTAAGAAAACTATTAGGGAAATGTTTATTTATAGAAATTTTGAAAGGAGGTTAGTAAATTGTCCAAAGTCGAAGAAAAAATTAAAAGCATGGGTTTAGAAATCCCGGAAGCACCTAAACCTGTCGCAGCTTATGTCCCTGCAGTTAAAGTAGACAACTATGTGTATACCTCAGGGCAAATACCTTTTCTAAATGGTGAATTGAAATATAAAGGAAAGGTAGGTAAAGATGTAAAAGAAGAGGATGCATATCAGGCAGCCAAATTATGTGCATTAAACTGTCTGAGTGTAATTAAGGGTGTAGTCGGTGACCTTGATAAAATTGAGCAGATTGTTAAAGTAACTGGTTTTGTTGCTTCTAGTGACGGTTTTGATATGCAGCCTAAAGTCATTAATGGAGCTAGTGAGCTAATCGGTGAAATTTTTGGAGAAAAAGGGCAACACGCCCGGGCCGCAGTGGGGGTTAATGAACTTCCCCTAAATTCCACTTGTGAAGTTGAAATGATAGTAAAGGTTAAGTAACAACTGAGAATTGAGATTTAAAAATTGAGAATTATAAAGACTAGTGACTAGCCACTAGCCATTAATAAAAGGAGGTTTTATTTTAAGATGGTAGCAAAATATAAATACCAAATGTACAAGCAATTGCATGCTAAAGTGGCAGATATTTATGCAGATGCTGCAAAGGCAGCAGATGAAATTGGTATTCCCCCTGAGATCAGGGGAAAATTCGGTCTGACTGGAGCGATCTCTGGATGTCCGGCACCTTTAAGACACGATATTATGGAATACAGCGAAAAAGGTGCGAAGGAAGTTATTCCCTTAGCAGTACTTATGGATCAAATCAGAGAATTGGTTAAGGATGTATATGGTGATGAATGGGAAGCAGCAGCAACAAGTACCTGTGAAGCAGGACTTTGGTGTACTTTTGATACCTTGTTTACTCCACCGAACTTAGGTCGTGGTGACAATTACCGTGCTCGTTATCTAGCACCCTATGAAAAACACATCCATCACCAAGGCGGATATGGGCGTCCCTTCCCACCAAAATACAAGGATATCGTTGCTGATAGAGGTTCAACTGCTGGTGAATTAGGCTTTTATGGTAAGCGGCAAAATAACACTGATGTTGTCTTTGTTCCATTGGAAGGAGCAAAATATCCGGTTCATGGTATTAAGCAATGGCCAGCAATCTTGTTATCAGAAGTTGATCCTGAAGCATCTATTGAAAAGCTGGCTTTACATGCAGAAATCCATGAAAACTTCTTAACTGGAATTACCTCATTAGGCTATCCATCACCAGGTTATGGTTATGGCGTACAGGATGAGGACGGAACTCCTCTATTATGTAAATATATGGCCGATTTAGCCCATTCCTATAATGTGCCTTATGTAATTGACAATGCTTGGGGTCTTCCCTTTGTTGGCATAGATCCAACTAAAATTGATTGTGATGTAATGATCTATAGTATGGATAAAGCAACTGGAGCAGCAACCAGTGGTCTTATCATCGGTAAAGAGGATGTAATGGTTCAAATTCGCCGGTCAATGGGTATGCACGGTGATCGTTGGGGAACTCCTTCTTCTTATGGAAAAGCAGCATATGTAACCTTTGACCCTGGTAAAGAAGCCTTATTAAGTCAAATTCAGGCTCTGAAAGTTCTAAGAGATAACCCCGAAGTGCTGACAAAGCCAGTAGATGACATGTACGACATTGTTGTTGAAGAGTTTAAAAATATCCCAGCTAAGTTTAGAGATGGTATTAAAATCACAAAGGTATACAATTCGACTGCAGTTGAGGTTAACTATGAAGGTACCTGGAAGGATGGTCAAATGGGTATACCTATCTTCCCAATTGAAGATATGTATTCAGGCACAAATCTCTTCCAAACAGGAATGACTAAGTTTGGTGTTATCCCAACTATTGCTTATGACGGAAATATTTACATTTCTACTGGTCTAGGTACAACCGATGACCATGGCAATCTAATTCCAGATAAAATGCGCTATGCCGTAAAAGCCCAAGTTAAACTGATTGAAATTGTATGTAAACACGCAGGATTACTATAAAAACTAGGCTAAGGTTTCACTCACTTCGTTTCGCATCTTTTACTCAACCTCAACCTTAGCCTTACGTTAGCCTGTCCAAAGGACAAATGAAAGGAGATTTCTGAATGGTTAAAGTTGTTGTTGTTGGAGGTGGTTGGGCTGGCTGTGCTGCTGGTTTGACTGCTAAAAAGGCAGGAGCTGACGTTCTTGTCTTAGAAAGAACAGACATGTTCTTAGGTACTGGTTTAGTCGGTGGAATAATGCGAAATAACGGCCGTTTTGTCGCAACTGAAGAGTCAATTGCGATGGGTGGAAATGAACTTTTTAATGCAACTGATGAAACCGCCCGTCATAAAAACATGGAGTTTCCTGGACATAAGCATGCATCACTATATGATGTAGCTGCTATAGAGCCGGCAGTGCGGAGAAAGCTCGATGAAGCAGGGGTAAAATATAAATTGCAGTGTCGAGTTAAAGATGTAAAAATGGACGGAAAAAAAATTGTCGCTGTTGTTGACCAAGATGGTAACGAATATACAGGTGACGTTTTTGTCGAAACCAGTGGTACGGCTGGGCCGCAGGGAAATTGCCTAAAATACGGTAATGGCTGTGCTATGTGTATTTATCGTTGCCCAACCTTTGGACCTAGAATTGAATTAGCAACAAAATGTGGTGTTACAGAATTTAAAGGTAAAAAGGCTGATGGCTCTGTTGGAGCAATGAGTGGTTCTTGTAAATTACATAAGGAATCATTGGCAGAAAGTATCGTTAAAGAATTAAATTCTAAAGGGGTTGCAGTTATACCTATTCCCCAGAAACTCCAGAAAGAAGGGGCGTTAGAGTCGAAGGCCTGTCAGCAATATGCACTTCAGGAATTTAAGGAAAACGTTATTCTCTTAGATACAGGGCATGCCAAATTAATGACACCTTATTATCATTTGGATACTTTAAGACAGATTCCAGGTTTTGAAAATGCACGTTTTGAAGATCCGTATTCCGGAGGGATTGGAAACTCCATGCGTTATCTTGCACTTTCGCCAAGAGATAATTACTTAAAAACTAAGGGTGTAGATAATCTGTTTTGCGGAGGCGAAAAAGCCGGTTTGTTAGTAGGTCATACCGAGGCTATTGTAACTGGCAGCCTAGCAGGCAATAATGCAGTTCGTTATGCCGCTAAAAAAGACTTAAAACAGATTCCTACTAGCCTAGTAATCGGTGATGCTATAGCATATGTTAATGAACAAATGGCTACAGAAGAAGGTCTAACCAAAAAATATACCTTCTCCGGTTCTGTATATTTTCAACGGATGAAAGAATTGAATTTCTATACTACCGATCTTAACGAAATTAAGAAAAAAGTAGAAGAAGCGGGAATGACAAACTTCTATAATCAATCAGTAGTATAAGGCATATTAGGGGGGAAAAAAGTGGAAGTACAATTAACCTCATTACATTGGATATATGTTTTCATGGTATTAATAGTTTTGGTTACCATGATTTTGCGCAGGGATACGGTATTGCCTTGTTTTATAGGCTTATTTGTTATTGGATTATCAGCAAAAGGCAGTCTTATCGGAGGGCTACAGGTAGTATATAATGCTTTAATTGCTGCCGGTAATGAGTTCTGGGGAATTATTGCCATTATATCCCTGGTTGTAGCTATGTCTAAAGCTTTAGCTGATGTCGGTGCTGATTATATTGTAATGCAGCCAGCCTCACGGGCAATGGTTAACGCAAATATAGCTTTTTGGGTTTTAGGTATTGCTATGCTTCTAGTATCCTGGTTTGTTTGGCCATCACCAGCTGTAGCATTAATTGGTGCCATTGTTCTTCCAGTAGCTGTTAGAGCAGGACTTCCGGTTATTGGTGCAGCAATTTCTATGAATATATTTGGTCATGGTATTGCTTTATCATCAGATTACTTTATTCAAGGTGCTCCGGCTATTACTGCTAAATCAGCAGGGTTTGCCGATGCAACAGGAGTAATCGGACCAAGTATTCCTTTATGGTTAACTTGTTCAATTATTGCTAGTGTGACAGCATTTATCATGCTCAAAAAAGACATAAATAAAAATCAGGAGGCAATAAAAGTTGAACAAAAACAAATGGCCAAAGATCAGGAAGCCAAGGCTAATCAGAAATTTACCTGGGTGTCTTACTTTATTGCAATTTTGATTCCAGTAGCCTTCGGTTTGGATGTACTATTCATGTATTTATACGAAATACGGGGTGGAGATGCTACTGCTTTAATTGGAGGTACGGCAGCAGCTATTATGTGCTTGGCAGCTATTCTCCAATTTGGCACTGATTCTCTGGAGAAAATTACTGATTACATCCGGGATGGCTTTATGTTCGGAATTAAAATCTTTGCTCCTGTAATTGTAATCGGAGGTTTCTTCTTCTTGGGTTCAGAGGGAACAGCTAAAGTTATCCTAGGTGAACAAGCAACTGGTCTTTTGACCGATTTGGGTTATGCGTTAGCTAATAATGTTCCTTTAAGTAGGATACCGGTAGCTTTTATTCAAGTAATAATTGGTGGAATTACCGGTTTGGATGGTTCGGGATTCTCAGGGCTACCTTTAGTAGGCTCATTGGCCCAAACCTTTGGCAGTGCTATTGCTGTTGACAAAGGAACCTTAGCAGCCTTAGGACAATTGTCTTCTGTCTGGATAGGTGGCGGAACAGTAGTACCTTGGGGATTAATTCCAGTTGCTGCTATTTGTGGTGTTGACCCGATGGAATTAGCACGGAGAAACTTTATCCCCGTTATGTTAGGATTGTTGGGAGCTACTGTCATGGCAATATTCCTCATGTAAAAAGTAGGCTGCTAAAAAACATCATCTAGCGTCGTACCCAAAAGGGGTCAAAATCCTCAACGTACTTTAGTACGCCTCCGGTTTTGCCCCCTTTTTGCGCCTAGCTATCTAATATTTTTTAACAGCCTACATATTACTCCGTAATATAAAAATACTATGATATTTCGAATATGTTACAACGATTTATATATGAAAACGGTGTTAAATCAAGCTTTTTTGTATGCTGTATTTATCTTTTTGTAATATTAAAATTTATTAGACGCAAATGCTCACTTAGAAGTACTATTAGACCAATTAGATAACCGATTAGACGTAACAAATAACCAATCAGTATTAGTCAGACGCAAAGTTTTGCCCCCAAATTAACCGCACAATAAAGGGGATATTCCTGCGCTTTTGCAGGTATATCTCCTTTCCTAGTTCGCATTAGTGATCCTGTCATCGCGAGCGTAGCGTGGCGATCTCCGACCCAGAGATTGCCACAGGTTAACGCCTTCGCAATGACAATACTTGTCAGAAGCAAGAGAATGGCCCCAAAGTAAATCAGACGCAACAATTTAACGAAGAAGTAATGTCAGACGCAACAAATTAACCAAATAGCAACTATCAGACGCAATAATATGCCCCCAAAGTAACTGTCCCCTGAACACCGGGCACCGGTCCCTGGTCACCGACCCCCGATGTCTGCCCATTAGCTATCCAGCCATTGATTATTCACTGTTATAAGATACTTATTTATTTTCTGAGACCACATCAGAGATGTAATTTTTCTTTGCCAGAGGGGTGTGTTTAGGCTGATTAATGTATCGGCATCAGAGCTTATTATTTCTTTGCTTAAGGAAGTAAAGGTATCTATGGGTATTATTTTATCAGCCTGCGTTAAGCTTAGATTATCCAACCATTTTATAGAAAAGGGTCCGGAAATACTTACCTCACAACCAGCTTCTTTTAAAGTGGAGATTAAATATGCTCTAAACATATCCAAAAGCCGTCCACTATAATCATAATTTTCTGCATACTTTTTGTTACCAGAGGTGGTAAAACTCTACCTAGTTTTTGATATTCAATAACTAAATTTTTTTCTAATAAAGGTTCTAGCATTAAAGGTTCTTTTAGTCCGGCATTTTTGAGAACAATTGTAAAAAGGCCCATATCTTTTTTTGTCTTTACTACTATTCCCCAGAAGTTTGGCAATTCTTGAATAGATTTGGGTTTTAACTGCAAAACACTATATTCTGCAATATCATCAACTTTGTGAGCCATTTGGCAGGTAATGTTGATTATCTCGTCTAGCGGAATCTTCTCTAAAATAATAAACTCATTGGTTTTCACCCCATGTCTTCACCTCATTTTTTCATTACTTGCCACATGTTTATTCCAATTAAGGGGAAAACTTTACAAAGAAAAATATTTATTCTAATAGGCTATACAAAATGTCAATGGCAAAGCCATTCAAAAAAGGGGGATTCGGTTTTGGCTAAGCTTATGGAAAAGGTTATGGATGCGCTGGATGTAGAAACCTTTATAGTTTGTGACAGTGAGGATCAAGGCAAAGGAATAGCTCTAGAGATGATGAAGAATTTAGGCTTTGACGATGTAGACCTAGTATTTATTGAATTTATCGGACCTGGCGCTAGGATTAGAGCTAGAGCATACCTTCATAGGTCGGGAGATAAATACGGTTGGCTGTTCACTAGCGGGGAGGGAAAATAGATGGAAAGAAAGGTACTTTTAGCACCGTTAGATCCTGTTCATGATATTGGGTTAAAAATGATTAAAAGAGGTTTGGAAGAATCAGGCTTAGAAACTCGGCTTTTACCACCTGATACTCCCCCCGAGGAAATTATTCGCATTGCCTTAGATGAAAACTATAATACTTTATTATTAAGTAGGACCTTAGGATATGGAGTTGCTGAGCTATTAGCCCGATTTGTGGATTTAGCTGATGCAGCTGGTTTAAGAGAAAAGGTTAAAATTGGTATAGGGGGTATGGCTATTCGTCAAGAATTGGCTGCAGAGTTAGGCTTTGATGCCGGTTTTGGGCCGGGTACTACTGTTGAAGAGGCAGTGGCCTTTGTTGAGGGTAGAGAATATAATCCCGAGGAAACTATAATCAAAAAAGAAAAAACAGATTTTACAGCGCCGTACAAATATACATATGTAAATCAAACTATAGGAAACCTCTTAGATAAGATTTCCCAGCAAATTATTTCCTGGGCTAGTAATAAAACCTCACCAGGAGTGGAACGTGCTAAACTCAGGGAAGAATTGTGGGATTACCAGTCTTTTCTCAAAATGCAGGAAAGCCAAGAGTTCCTAAAAAAATATCCGGAGCTTTGCGATCAGGTACCTAAGGAATATTACTTGCAAGGGAAAATTCATCCTAAAACCAGAGAGTTGACGAAAGAAGAGCTGGAAAATTATCAGAAGTTTATTACTGAAATAAAAGAGAAAATGAAGGTTAAAAAACTTCAGCATACGAGAAAATTACCAGTGGTATGGAATCAATATGGAACAGGATGTCCCTTTATGGATATTGGCCATATTAAAGTCAGTGAGTCTTGGGGTGCTGATGGAGTTGTCCATTTTGATCCCTCCTGGGGTGCTAGGACGGAGGGTTTTTTAGGCGGGGATTTGACACATCAGGAGGATGGTACAGTAATTACACCCAATAATTTAGCTAGAATTTATCAGTCTTTAGAAAAATCAACCCTGTGGCAGGTGCGTGCCCATCGAGGTCTTAATACACCGGAGACAGTAGTTTTAGCAGGAAAAATTGGTGCTGATTTCACAAAAATCAATGTTTGCTATGGTTCATTAGCTGCAGGCACCGATCCTGCACGGCTTACCGTAGACGGGTTCAGTGCTATTAAATATGCAACCAAATATAAAATGCCGTTTGATATTGTTACTAATGAGGAACTAACTGGAGTTCCTGCTTATAAAGCCTTTGCCGGGATGCTGATTATGGCTGATTTAGCCATAAAGCTAGGATCAAGACCAATTTTACAGCCTTTATTTGCTTATTCACCGGAAATGATGATTGGTGGGCAGATGGAGGACAACTATATCGATTTTAATGCAGCCAAAATCTATGCCCTAAGAAGTATCATAGATGCACCTATCTGGCCTGGAGCACCCATTGGATTTTTAACTCAGACTGAAGATAGAGTACAATCAAGTATGGCTACTTCCTTACATGCTTTACTGGCAACAGCCTTAGGAGTGGATGCTATTTCTATTGCCTCTGCTGACGAGGCCTACTCCGGTGGCCCTATAAGTGTTCCCTCTAAAATTGATACCCTAAGAGGGGTCGAGGAAAGCTTTAGATTTTTAGGAAATGCAGGAATTAAGCCAACTTCTAAAGCAGAACAATGGCAAAATGAGATAGTTAAAGGTATTGAGGAGGTCTTAAAACAGGTTCTAGCCAAGGGAGATTTTGTACAAGCCCTTTATGATGGTTTATTGGGAACCAGAGAAGAGGGTGCATATCCTGGTAGAGCAGGGCGTAATACAGTACAGGAAAGTTAACTATGCAGACAATTATTATTGGAATAGCTGGGACAGCTAAAAATACAGGAAAAACAACAACAACCTCCTTCATAATGGCAGAGGTTAAAAAAAATGAGAAGCTAAACTTGGGTCTGACTAGTATCGGTTATGATGGTGAAGACATAGATAATGTTACTGGTCTTCCTAAACCAAAAATCGAAGTTTGGCCCGGGGTTTTGGTGGCCGTAGCTGAAAAATGCTTGAAGGTTAGCACTGCAGAAGTAGAGGTCTTGGAGGTAACGAAATTTGCTACTCCATTAGGGAAGATTATCTTGGGCAAGGTAACTAAGGGGGGTAGACTGGTCGTTGCCGGACCTAATAAAAGCAGTGAACTAAGACAGGTATTAAATAAGCTACGCCAACATAATCTAAATTTGATTATAGTTGACGGTGCTCTTAATAGGATTGCACCTATGGTTGAGGTTGAGGGATTAATACTGACAACTGGGGCTGCTCGGAAAAGTAAAATAAGTGACCTCGCTTTTGAAACCCATTGTATGGTAGAGGTTTTTAGTTATCCTGTTTTAGATATTGAGCATAATACTGTCAGCTTAAATTCAATATTAAGCAGTGATGAAGTAGATGAATTACTTAGCCAATTAGAGAAGGTCAGTACTGTTTATATTAAAGGGGTAATAGGTGAGAAGAGCTTAATGTATTTGGTAGAGAAAGCAGAGAAACTTTCGGGGAAAAAATTAATTTTCCCTGACCCCATAAAACTTATGGTTATTGGTGATATAAACAAAATACATAATGTTTTTGCTCAACTTAAGCAAAAGGGAATAGAAATAGGAGTAAGAAAACATATCAAGATTATAGCTCTTACCATTAATCCCTACTATCCTAAATACCGGTTTAATAGTGATGATTATGAAGCATCCTATGTTAATAAGGAGAAGCTTTATCAGGAAATCGCCAGTAAGGTTTCCGTTAATGTTTATAACGTGGTAGAAGAAGGCGGAGCTGGTCTATTTCAAGATATCATATCCGCTACCGACAATAGTCTATAGTCTATTGTCTATAGTCCCTACTTTACAAATAATTCACTCATTTGTGGCAAACCTTTCTTTTAATTTATTTCTAAAAAATTGGTCATTTGTGACCATAACTACACCTGAAAATATTAATAGTCCGCCAATAACATGGTAGAAAACAAACTGCTCTCCTAGAATAAGTATGGATAAGATAGTTGTAAAAACAGGAATTAAATTAAGAAAAATAGCTGCATGGTTGGAGGAAACAGTCTGTAAAGCTGTATTCCAACTGTAAAGGGCTAAAAAAGAGGGAAATATACCCACAGCTAAGATACTTAGGTAATGCTTAGGATCAAGGTTTTTCAACCAGTCTACACCAGTAAAAATGGCTTCTCCAATAAAGTAGGGCAGGCTAACTAATATGCCACCTAAGACCATAGCGGGAAAGAGGGTATTCAAAGGGAAGATAGTACCTTTCTTCTTTAAAACAGTGGAATAAACGGCCCAGCTTAAGACTGAAATTAGCATAAAACCATCACCTATGTTTATTTTCAAAGATAAGATGTTAAGAATATCACCCTTAAAGAGTATCCACATTACTCCTACCAAAGAAATAATTATCCCTATTACCTGCATATTTGATATTCTCTCCTTGAAAAAAATAAAAGAGATAACTGCAAAGGCAATTGGATTAAGGGCGGCAATGAATGCAGCATTAATTGCCGTTGTGTAGGTTACGGCCAGAAATGCCCCAGCACTATTAATAAAATATCCTGTAAGGCCAAAAATCAGGATTAAAGGCCAGTGGGTTAAAAAGACCTTTTTATCTAGAACTAATTGTTTCCGGTAGAAGGGCAATATAATAATAATTGTGATAAGCCAACGAAATAAAGTCATGGCACCGGGAGGTATTACTCCAGCAATAGCTTTGCCGATTAAAAAATTAAGACTCCAAAAGAGGGGAGCCAGAACTAATAAAATATTGGGTGAAATATTCATGTTTTTAAACTCCTCAAAAAGACGCATATAGGTACATATAAACTATTTTAACTCTTTATATTATTATATCAACTTATTTTCTTTTATTTTTAAATAAGGATGTTCTATTTACCTAATAGCTACTTAAAAAGAGGATTTTCGAAAAGAGTGTTGAACCAATTTTTAAGTAATACATATATTAAAACTAGTTAATAATTGGGGAGGGTTTTATACATGAATGTCCATGACTTAGCCCATAATCTTTCAAGGGGACTTAATAGTTCCGCGGAATACAAGAACTATCAAGAGGCATTAAGTAAAATAAAAGGGAGTAAAGATAAAGAAAAGATTTTAACAGACTTGCGGAAAAAACAGATGGAAATTCAGGCACTGCAAATGATGGGCAAGGAAGTACCACCAGAAAAAATGGCAGAATTGGAAAAGGCCTCTGAAGTTTTGAATTTAAATCCTGCTATAAAAGACTTTTTAGAGGCCGAATACCATCTGGGCAGGGTTTTGGGTGATATCCAAAAAATAATTTCCGAAGCAGTAGAGCTGTGGTATCCACAAATGTAAACATGTAGGGGCGCGCATTGCGCGTCCGTTATTTTTTTGGGTAAGGATGTTAGGTTGAAGGATTTATATTAATTGTAGGGGCAGGTTTCCATGCCTGCCCGATTGTTATAAATTATGTATTGCAAAAACAACCATTTAGAGTTATATTATTAAATAAGTTATTTATTTCTGGTCACTGGACACTGAGAACTGGGCACGATACCCTAAGATTTTACCCTCAATAACCCACCAGTCACTAGTAACTAGTCACAAGTAACTAAAATAAACAGGAGTGATGCTAGACGAGAAAAGTTGAGTTGAGATGAGAATAGTAAGTTAGATGAGAAGTTTGATATGTAAATTAGCTAGTTTAGTAAGTTGAGTCTAGAAGAGATGAGAGGAGAAAAGTTAAAATGAATATTAGAGAAATGGCCCAAATCAGTTTATTACTGGCGATTGGTTTTATTTTGCGTTTAATTACTCCTGGTTATGGAGCTGGAATGAAGCCGGATTTACTTTTAGCAATGTTGTTTGTGATTATCCTATTAAAAAAGGATTTGAGATCAACCCTTTTGGCAGGTAGTGTAGCGGGAATTATCTGTGCTCTAACTACAACTTTTCCTGCGGGGCAAATTCCTAACCTAATTGATAAACCTTTAACAAGTTTGTTTGTATATATGCTGATTAAAATTCTTGCAAAAAGTAGAGTGCCTGTTCTTGTAACTGCAGGAATTATCGGTGCTTTAGGTACCTTGTTTAGTGGAGCTGTATTCTTGCTTTCAGCTTTAGCCTTAGTAGGCATTCCCGCACCCTTTGAAATCCTTTATGCAACAGTTGTCTTACCTGCAACAATTGCAAATACTATAGGGGTAGTAGTACTTTATCCTCTTGTTACCTTTAGTAAACAGGTGATAGAGAGGGGAAGACCCCAGGAAATAACTAAGTAATTTCAAAAGCCAGCCCGCGGGCTGGCTTTTTAGGTTAAGGTTTCGCTCCACTTCGTTTCGCTAGGTTAAGGTTAAATAATAAAAGACTCAGATTTCACTTCGTTAGATTAAGATTTCACTACATTTCATTTCGTTAGTATTTTTTCAAGTTAAATCTAGCGAAGCGTAATTTCTAGTCTTTATTTTATTCTTTAACCGTATGCCTCGGAGGATCTGTGGTTAAATATTGGTATTTGTTTTTAAAGGAGAGTGAAGTTGGGATACCGAAATAATATCTTAGATTATATATAGGAGGGATATTTATGTTCGTTAAAAATGAAAAAAGAGGCTTTATTCCTATGGTTGAGGGGGTAAAAAGAAAGACTTTGGCTCATGGGGAAAAAACGTTACTAATTGAAGTATTTTTAGATAAGGGGAGTATAATTCCTGAGCATAGCCATCCCCACGAGCAAACGGGCTATATGATTTCTGGCAGTATGGTTTTTAAAATTGATGGGAATGAATTTAGCGCAAAGCCAGGGGATAGTTGGGCAATACCTGGAGGGGCAGTACATAGTGTTGATGTATTAGAGGATTCTGTAGTAGTTGAAGTATTTTCACCCGTACGGGAAGACTATCTGTAAAAAAGTGGCTAGTGACTAGTGACTGGTGACTAGTGGTTTTGTCGGATTCATAAGTAGCAATCAAAAAATCGCCCTCGTTTGGGGCGATTTTTATATTTGGGGACATTCCTCAGCACGCAGACCTATCAAAATAGAGGTGTGTCCCCATTCCTTTAAATTGACGTGTCTCCACTTTTATTACTTTCTTGGCGAGGGTTTTCAGTGATAACAGAGTTAAGATAAACTCCGCCAATGATTATTCCGGCACTGATCAGTTTTAAACCGGAGAATTGTTCGTGCAAGATAAGGGTAGCTAAAATAATGGAAAAAATAGGCACAAGGTTGATGAAAATATTAGTCCTACTGGCTCCAAGGGCTTTAAAAGACATTTGTTGGATAAGGTAGCCGATCACAGTTGGGAATATTGCCATATAAATTACTGAAGTCCAGCCGGACCAGGTTGTGGAGCTTAAAAAGCTAGTTTGGATCTGTTCCCATACAACAAAGGGAAATAAAAGCACAGTACAAACAATAAAGCTATAGGTAGAAAGAATCAAAGGTGAATATTTAGGCATTACCCTTTTGGAGATAACGGAATAACTAGCCCAACAGACAACGGCAAACAGCATTAAAATATCACCTTTATTAAAAGTAAAATGAGTTAGAAAGTTTAAGTCCCAATTCGTAATAGTCAGAATTACCCCCATTAGGGCAATAAATATTGCCCCAACCCTTTTAATATTTAATCTTTCTCCGGCGAAAGAGACTGCTAAAACCGAGGTTATCATGGGGTTGGTTGCGGCAATAATCGAGGCATTTATTGACGTAGTATATTTTAAGGCTGCAAAAAAAAGAATATGATAACCAATCATTCCTACAGTTCCTAAAAATAATACTACCTTCCAATCTTCTTTTTTTAGATGCCAGTCCTTTTGTTCATACTTAACCATAATAATAAAAATGATTACAGAGGCTAATAAGAACCTAAAGAAAGTTAGAGATAGAGGAGAAAATTCTTGAACCCCGTATTTTCCCGCAATAAAGGCTCCTGCCCAAAAAAAAGTAGCTAAGACCATTAATAGGAAAATTAATTTATCATTTTTCAAGAGATTATCTCCTTAGGAAGCCCTGTTTTTCTAACCATGCATTTCGTTCTAAGAGCTTAAGAATTGCCAAGCCAATTAAGCTGCCGCCGATTGTACTAATTAAAAAGGGTATTACAAAAAACATTACGGCTATTTCCTTTCCTAAAACATACTTTGCAATGGGGTAGGAGGCCAATCCCCCTAAAACACCTGTGCCAAATATTTCTCCCGCTACTGTATAGGAATACTTTTTTGTTCTTTGGAAAAGGTAAGCTGCTAAAATAGCACCTAGCATACTTCCCGGAAAGGCTAGCGGCGAGCCTGTCCCTAAAATATTTCTAAGAAGGGAAATTAAAAAGGCATTTGAAAGGGCGTAACCAGGGCCTAATAGGACCGCTGATAAAACATTAATAGTGTGTTGAATCGGAAAGCATTTAGCTACTCCTACCGGTATGTAGATAACATGGCCAAGTAAAGTACCAAGAGCAATAAGTAAGGCGGAAAAGGTTAATTTCCTTGTGTTCATTTTTTCATCTCCTTCTATAACAGATCTATAAAAAATATTAACATATTTTCGATATGAAACAAAGTGGAAAAAATGAAAAAAGATGGGGACAGGTGTGCCCCCATTCCTCATTCCCCATCCGAACAGACTATATGTCCCATCATATTCCAATCACTCATTAAACCGAGAATATAAAGTGTATAAGATCTTCCCCGCCTTAGGGTAAAATTAGGCACTTCCATTAGGAGTTGTTTGGTTCCGGAGATAAAAACCTTTACCGTATAAGTGCCTGGGGTTACCGGATAATACTGAGTTGCTTCTTTGTATTCAATATCATTTACCATAATAAAGGCTCCATCAGTAAAGGTGAAATCTAAATCGGGTGAATCAGCCAAATTTACAAATCTCAGAAATGCTTTACCTGTAGCTACTGGTACATGGGCGTCGGGGACCAGAAATAGGCTCATATCAGAATTTTGGCCTGAAGCGATAATAGTATGACAAGATGTATCGACAAGGTTTGTATAAGCCTTTAAAATTGGATAGTGTTTATTACCGGATTTATAAACTTTAATATTGTGGTCACCGGGATCAACATAGGTATAATCGGATAAATACTTATATGAACAATTGTCTTTTAAAAGCAGGTCATTTGTATAAATGTCTAAACATCTTGGACCGGGACAAGCATTTAGAATCCTCACATTACAACTCATAAAAAAATCACCCTTCCTCAAAATTATCACTATAGAATATGCATAATTTTGAGGAAAGGTGAATGAAGAGAAGTGGGTAAATAAGTGACTAGTGACTAGTGACTAGTCACTAGTGACTGGTGACTTATAATAGTCTATGGTCTATGGTCAATAGTTTATAGTCGCCCTTTTGTTATTGTCCGAATGATATGCCTATTTGCTTTGCCGTATTAACCAATTGCCCATCTGGATCTACTAGTTTAATACCTTTCACTCCCGATAAAGGTACACTGGTAATATTGCTATTTATAAGTGCGACCATCTCCTGGAATTTACCCTGGTAAATCAACTCTACAGCCTTTGCTCCTAGTTGGGTACAGTAAACACGGTCAAAGCTGTTAGGGGAGCCTCCCCGTTGTAAATGACCCAAAATTGTAGCCCGGCATTCGATACTACTTGCTGCTTCGATAGCTTTAACTAGCCAGTTACTTATACCGCCAAGTTTAACCAAATCGATATCTGATTTTATGATATCTTTAAAGATACTATCCCCTTCGGGAGTTTTCACTCCTTCTGCTACAACAATAAGGCTAAAATGCTTACCTCTTTTGATTCGGTTATTTATGGTATTAAGGATTCCTTCAATATTATAGGAAATTTCGGGGATCAAAATAATATCTGCTCCACCTGCTACCCCTGCATGAAGGGCAATCCAGCCAGCATCCCTTCCCATAACCTCTAAAATCATAACTCTGTGGTGGGATTCCGCTGTAGAATGGAGCCTATCTAAAGCCTCTGTGGCAATATCAACAGCACTGGAAAAACCGAAGGTCAGATCTGTACCAACAATGTCATTGTCAATGGTTTTCGGAACACCGACCACCTTGATATTGGTTTTTTCCGCTATCTCATTGGCCATACGCATGGTACCGTCACCGCCGATAACAACTAAGGCGTCCAGGCCTAATGCCTGATAATTCTCTTTGATTACCCCCGACATATCACTATAGACCTTTTCTCCATTTACTATCTGTCCATATCTCATAGGGTTGTCCCTATTTGTCGTACCTAAAATAGTCCCTCCCCGGATTAATATCCCCGAAACACTATCATGATTTAAAGAAATGTAACGATTTTCAATTAGCCCTTTAAAGCCATCCTTAAAGCCAAAAACTGTATCACCGTGGGAGATAGCCGTTCTGGTCACTGCCCTAATTACTGCATTTAAACCAGGACAATCACCACCACCTGTTAAAACTCCTATTCGCAAATAAATCACCGCCAGATAAGAAATTTGTAGATCTTCTATATCATACCATTAAATAGATAACTTGGTTTAGACTAAGCATTTTCTTTAAATGGAGCCTTAATTTTGTCGAAATTAAGGGGAATTTTGGGGAAGGAAAGTGAGAAGAAGAACGGAATACTTAATTATTATGTAAAAATTTGGTGATAAGATGAATTAATATTTTAAAAACTACAGAAATTTATACCCATGTAAGTACAAACAATCTAAACATAACAAATTCATCAGATGAACTTTTTAATGAAAAACTGAAATAAGTTACATAGAAGGAGTTGTAGAATTTGCGTTTTACAAAAGTAGTATTGGTAGTTGTTCTAATTTTAGCAACCTTAGTGCTTTCTGCCTGCACGGAAAACAAAGATTTACCTATAATTGAGGTTAGCGTCAGAGTTGCTGAGAAGGGCACAGACTATTGTAAATTAAAATGGAACGTAACAAATAAATCAGACATAACGGCAACATTTCTATATGGTAATATTGAGCAATATGAGGTAAGAAATACAACCACGAATAGAAAATATACCAGTGAAGATGGTGGGAAGGATATAGTTCTTAACAACGGAGATGAATATACAAATAGCGTTCTGCTAACAAAATTAGATAAAGGTCGTTACCAATGTGCCTTTACTGCTGAAACAGAAGAGGGTACAAAAGGTACAATGAGGATTTCGTTTGTAATTGAGTAATGCAAAACTAATTCTAGTGGGACTTTTAATTAGGAGGAAAGCAAAATGCCGGATATTACTACACTTATATTGTTTGCAGGAGCATCATTGATTTTATTAATTACTCCTGGACCATCAATTATTTACATTATGACACAGAGTATAGAGCAAGGACGATCAGCAGGTATTATTGCTGTATTAGGTATAGAATTAGGGAGCTTTATCCATGTAATAGCTGCAACCTTTGGCATATCGGCACTATTAATGGCATCAGCTACCGCATTCAATATTATAAAATTTATTGGTGCTGGTTATCTAATATATTTAGGTATTTGTAAATTAATTAAACAAGAGATGCTAGAGGGTAATGATAATGAAATTAAGAACAACAAACTCTCAGTAGTTTTTTACAAAGCTATACTAGTAAACCTCCTTAATCCAAAAACTGCTTTGTTTTTTTTAGCATTTTTACCACAATTTATCGATGTGTCAAAAGGAAGTACCAGTGCACAAATAATGTTTCTTGGACTAGTCTTTATTATGTTGGCAATTTTAACAGACACATCATTTGCATTGCTAGCTGGAAGTATAGGCAAATGGCTCAAGAGAAAAACATCATACTTAAAAGCTCAACGATATATAACAGGAAGTATTTACATAGCTTTAGGAGTAGCTACAGCGTTTACCGGTTCAGATAATAAGTAATAATTTAGACACCGGATAAGGCATTTGGGGGGTGCAGTAATCCTTCTTATTATTGGAATAATTATTGTGGTTGTTCTCCTTAAAAGAAAAAAATAGTATTAAAAAAATGGAACTTTGCTTATCAGTTTGCGAACTAGAGAAAGGGCGATATAAAATTGGTTAAAAAGAGCTTATGTATAATTGTTACCTTAATATTGTTTCTTACTGCCTGTTCTGTAAATCAGGAGAAATACCCCGAACCTTTAGAAAAGAATACAGAACAAGCAAAACAAAAGGAAGAAACGGTTTCTAATAGCCCTAATAAATCCCCGATTGAGGAAAAAAATGTTGAAATTGTTGCAGAAGTGGTATCGCCGGATAAAAAATACACCGCTTATCTTGTGGGCAAATCATGGGATCGGAGGCTGTTTATTAGTATTGGACAAGATTTCCAGAATGCTAAGGAAATGAAAGTTAAGGCTGATAATTTTTCAGACTTAAGCTGGTCATCCAATTCTAAATATATTCTTCTAGATTGGCCGGATTTGAAAAGGGCAATGGTTGTTAACACTCAAGAGGAATATTCTGGAGTAAATATTGATTATGAAACCGGGCCTTTTTGGTCACCGGATGGAGATAAGATCTGCTTTACCCAAAGAAGAGAAGTCTGGTCCGGCGGAGGGGATTATGTAAAGTCTACCGACCTACTGATTAAGAACTTCAATAATGATTTATATTTTGTCCCTATAGCTATGGGTACTAAGGAGTATTTTTACACAGTAGAGGGATGGGGGCAGGACGGGATTATTAAGTATAAACAGCTATCAAATAAGGACAACGAGGTACTGGCTGATCTCTCTACTGAATATGCCCATTATTTATGGTCTTTAGATAGTAAAACGGGGAAAAAGAAGTCATTAGGGACAATTAAAGACCTTCAGTATTATTATTTTAATCCGTCTCCCGATAGAAATTGGCTGTCCATGGTCAGGATTACCTTTGATGGGGGGGAAGCCCAGGGAGGCATGCCAGTGTTTTATAATACTAATACCGGTGAAATTAAAGAATTGGACGAGGAATTTTATACTTGGTTTTGGGATGCAAAATGGTTTGCAGATTCAGCTAAAATACTACTTGATGAGACATCTGTGTATGAGGTTGGTACTGGAAAGTTAAATAAATTCCAGCTCCCAGAGGATTTATTGCTTTTAGGTGGGAGTCCCGCCCCTAGTGGAGAAAAGATAGCTGTGTTTGCCTGCCAACTAAGGGACCACGGTGATAGGGATGGGATACCGCTAAGTTTGCTGATACTGGATCTAGAGGGTCAAGTCTTAATCAACTTGCCTACTTCACTGTTTCCACGGTATAGCAGTAATTTGCAAACTGTTTTACCTATTCATTTTCAATGGTTAGATGGAGAAAAAGTAGTCATAGAAACATGGAATCAGGAGACAGATAAGCCCTCAATTCAGATTCTGGACATTAATAGTGGTGCAATCAGTTTAAACTTACCTAATTATATTAGGCCAACAGTATCGCCTGATGGTAAAAAGATAGCTATTATGGAAGTAACAGATGAGGGGATACATTTTGGGCAACAGAATATTAAAGTGTTAAGCATAAATGGAGAGACAACCCATTCCCTGTCTATTAAGGATGTGGAATTGGATTATTTCGATAACAGTTTAATTAAATGGGATAATGCAGGGAATAGTATTCTAACAATGACCCATAAAAACAATCCAGAGGGAGAAACCCATAAGTATTTATTAACATGGGATTTGCTAAATGACAGTATTGGGAAGATTGAGATTGATAACTCCCTGAAGCCTATTTATCTTGAGAAGGATGAAATAGTGTGTGTAGGTGGTAATATCTATAGGGAGGGGTAATCTTACGATTAATGTATAAAAACTGTGGGGGATATTTTATGAATAAAGGTAGTTTAATAATATTTACAGCCATAATTATTATTATCTTCAGCATCCTAATTGGCTGTCAGGGTAAATCCCCTATAGAGAATGAAGTACTTGAACAAAAGCCAATAATAAATGAGCCTATCCAAGAAGTTAATAAGGAAAAAGATATAACAAGTGGGGAGAAAAAAACGGAAGATGCTAGCTCGGAAAAACCACTGGAATCTGAAAAGTTTACTATAAGCTACTGGCTTGGTGAGGCTGGAGAAAAAACAACAGATTATATTATCTCAACCTTAAAGGATGGCAAAAAAGTCCTTGCCTATGATGGGGGCGATATTATCCTCACTGGCTTTGAGGACTATGACCTTATGTTAAACCTTGTTTTTGCGAAAAAAGATGGTAAATGGGGCCTTTATGATAAGACCGGCATACAAATAATCGATCATGTCTTTGATGAAATACAAAATGCTGAAATGCCTGATGGGTTCAAGGCTAATGGTCTTGTAGGAGTAAAGGCGGAGGGTTTATGGGGTGCTGTCGATCAAAGTGGCACTATGATAATAAAGCCAGAGTATGAATTTATTGAGCTTAATTATTACGAAGAAGTAGAACCCTTTATTAAGGTTAAACAAAGGGAGAAATATGGATATTTAACCCGGAAAGGGAAACCCCTTGTTGATATTAAATGGGATGCTGCTTTCATGGATGTGCTTAACGTACCGGAGGATATAATTTTTGTAAAAGAAGATGGAAGATGGGGTGGCATCAGGGTCCAAGAAGGTAAGGCAGCAGAAGTTGATTGGGATGTACAACCCTTTGAAGAAGCTAAGATTTCATTTAATAATTGGAAGTATGAATATCAGTATGATTTTTATTTACGTCAAATACAAAATGGAGAAATAAATATTTCCTTATGTACCATCATCTTTTTTAACGATTACTTTAGTAATAATCCGTCAGAAATCAGATCTCTGCCAGCTTATTCTCTAGGGCAAGTTCCCAACTGGGATGAACTTAGCAAATATATTTATGAAAAAGCTACCAATGTTTCTTATGAAACGGGAATTACCGAGGAGCAGTTTGATAATCTGGTTAAAAAATATTTTGGGAATATTAACTATACCCACAAGTCCTCTCATTATTTAACCTTGGAGGATGGCAGGTATATTCCGATAGGGTGGAGTGATCATGGAGGATATATTTATGAATTGACTTCCTTGGAAAAAGATAAAACACAAGATGGCAAAAATAAATGGAAAGCAGCCATTACTGGTTATTACTTCAATGAGATGGATGGTTCTCCTGATGAACCTGTTTCCAATCAATCTAAAAATGCCCAGGCAGTATGGGAGGAAATGAAAAAGGAAGATTATAAAGGATTAAACCATTGGCAGGCAAGGGATCGCCTCGTCTGGAATAACCCAGATTCAATATTAGAACCTTCACGTCAATGGGTTATTGAGTTTGTTGTAAATAATCCAATGGATGATGTTTATTTTACATACTTGTCTTGTCAATAGGAATAAGAATTCAGTAGATTTAAATACCTCCATCCACCCTTTTTACTAGCACATTTTCCACATCACTGACTTTGGGATATATCAAGTCCTCAGAGATTAGAGTAGAGTATATAAGGGCGAAACCCTATATTTTATTGAAAATTAATAAGCTAAAGTTATTGAGTTTACTTAATATAGGGGACTCAGGTTATTTATTTTCTAAAATGCTAATATTGTGAAAAAGCCTTTGGTGACTTATTATTGTCGATATTACGGGGAAATTTGTTAAAGGAAATAGAAATATTAAGAAGAATAGCTAATAATTAGGAAAATGGTGATTGTAGCAAGTATTATTTGAAAAACCAATATCTGATGATTTTCCAAATACTGTCCGTATTGGCTTAAGTTTCATCATTGAAGATATGGTACATCGGCGTTATATTGCAGAAAACAATAACTCCTCGGCATGGGGAACTGTTCTTAATGAGTTATATCGACTTGGACGGGTAGAAAAAGGCTATAACAATTTTCAAACTTACCTAGATGAGTTTAATTGGTTGCTTCAAAGTGTAGAATGGTACAAGATATATTCACTTTGTGAACGAATATATGCAATACTTTTAACTGATGTCCGTGATAACCAATTAATGCAGATATTAGTATCTATTGAAGAAGTAAAAGAGTATTTTACACATGAAATTAATAATTTGTTATGTGAAGAAAATTTAGATTATAGATTTAACAATGGACAGTTTGAGAGAGAAGGAAGACTACATACACAGAAGAGTATTAAGAGAATGGGGGCAATCCTCTCCAACAGCGAATTATATTTAGTGAGGCAACATTATAATAAGGCACTTAAGTTTTTCGGGGAAAAGCCTATTCCGGATTTAACTAATTGTGTAAAGGAATCTATGTGTGCATTAGAGTCTTGTATAGAAATCATTACGGGTAAGAAGGCGTCAGTAAATTTTACCAAGGCAATTCGGGAACTCCAAAAATCGGATTTAATCAATATTCCCCCCACTATTACTGAAAGTATTATTAAAATATATGCTTTTCGGGGTGAAAGTCAGGGCGTTGCACATTCATCTCCTGAAGGATCCAAAGTTACAGAAACTGAGGCGGAACTGATTTTAAATTTAGTTGCTGCCTATATTACTTATCTTGTAGATTCACTTTTGATACGAAAAGAGGATATACCTTTTTAAAAGATGCTACCCCGGCTAACACGTCCATTCCCACTTACGGGTCCGGTATAGTTTAATCAAGTAGCATGCCGGACCACACTCACCCTATTGGGTAAGGCGTTAAGGTTGGTGAGCGTCGGGAATGCCGGGAACGTTAGTACGCCAAGCGAAGTTTGGTACTTCTTGCAGGGTGAAAGTCCCTGTTGGGCAAGGCCTAACCAGCCACCCATATCGAGTGTTGCGCCGAAACTGGTAACTGCTAGGTGAATGTACACATAAGCAGAGAACCAAAAACCTTTTTTTAGTTTTTGTGTGAATCGCTTAGATTCTTTACCTAGAGAACCATATAGGCCATAAGGGAGACCGTAATCCCTGAAGCACAATTGAGCCCCGTTAACCGTGGACTCTGGAAACAGAGGAAAATGCAGATGACGACGTGTTTAATGTCACGGAAGTAATACAAAAAAATCGCTATTGGTGAGATTTTGGAGGGTCTGTCGGGGTCCTAGAACGTGGCATGTATGGAGAGAAGTATCCGGAACTTGGGAGATCCTATAGGTTCCAGTTATATAAATATTATTGGTAGGAATGTGCAATCGACAAAGAGGCTGACCGAAGACCTATAGGAAGTCGGATTAATCCATATTACTATGAGGTCGAGAGAGCCGGCTACATGGGGAAGGGATTAACGGGAATACGCAATTTGCAAAGGAAACACCTACCGGACATGCAGGGCTGGATAAATGGTGCCAACCTCACTGCGAAAAATACCAAGAGGCTATTAATGATAGCCGATTACGGAAGGGAGTATTCTCGAGGAGCCCGGTGCGTCGGGTAACCGATGCGTCTACCATGACTCGGAAAGATGAGGCAAGGCCGCCGCGTCCTGTAACGGCTGTTTATTAAATAAAGTACAGAAAAGGAGTTTTTGATGAATAAATTAGTTACCTATTTGTCACTTATTATTAAAAATAGTGTTTTGCTTATATGTCTAGGGTTAGATGTCATTGGAATGCTAATAACATATTATGGAAATATTGAGTTGCCATCATATTTATTTACTGCAATTCTATTAATAGGATTTATTGTTGCAAATTATAGAATATATCTTGAAAATTCTCAGAAATAAATGTCAGTGTGTCTCCGTTGCGTCAATATCATTTTAAAGCTAAGGATTGTGGAGAAAACTATATTGATTTAATGGTAAATTATAATTTGTTTATTAATAACTTTGGTAATAATGTTGGGATTATTGAAGACATTATTGTTGAATTAGTAAAATTCAGTAAAATTAAAGATGAATTTTTATTAAGTAAGGTTAATGTCAAATTCACGGAATACTTTGTGTCTGAAGAAGAGATTTTTACACCTTTAGAATTTATGAAACACAAAACGCAAGTTAAATACCCTATAGTCTTGGAACCAAAAAAAACTGTGAATAAGATTTTAATTATATATCTTGAAGTATCAGGTGCGAATCGTGAGGATTATCTTAATACAATTAATTGGATCAACGATTTTGAATTTAAGCTCATAGTGTCGACAAGAAATAATAATATTTTTAAGCAAGAAAAATATAAGATTGTCCTACCTATACAAGAATTTAATGAGTATAGAATAAAGCATGAAAAAAGCAATGAGGAACTACAGGCATTTTTTAATACACTGGATTTATAAATGCTATTAAAGGTCGCCGCGTCCATGCGGCTCTTGCTGCGGCCTCATCCATCCGATAACCCAGTTTTGCCGTAAAGGCGCGTTGAGCTGGGATTTGGGGCATGCGCGCCACATCCTTTCACCAACCGAGTCGGTGCCCGTGTTAGCTTACCCAAAGGGTCCCCGGCATGAGCGGTCACCTGAAGGCTCAAGGACGTCGGCAAAACACAATCGTTATGTGAAATAGTCGTCTAGGGTATTCCTTATGGGTCATAAATAAAATTAATAACAAATAGGGGGAAAAGAAAATGCATTTTTTAAAATCATTTAGTGATATAAGTAGTATTTTTCTTAATATGATAGGGATTCTAAGTATGATTCTGGCTGTAGTATTCTTTTTTTCTAAAAGATTTCAGAAAAAAATATTAAATAGTTTAAGTGGTATAAGAGAAATATTTAAAAATTTAAAAGAAAGAGAACTTGATGATTTTCAATTTACTTCGTTAGAATTAGCTAAGTTAGTTAACATAGAAAATGGGTTAGGCAAAAAAAGAGGTATTTATACTAGTTATGAGTTGCCAGGAACAATTGAAGCATACGCAAATAATAACATACTGGCATTAAAGTATCATCATATCACTGATAATTCAGACAATTGGGTAAGTTATGTAATTACAGGTATCGATGATTTAGAAGAGTATTATGATAAGGGATACTACTTGAGCTTTAAATGTAAATCAACAGACATTAAAACTTTTGTACTTGAAGCGAAGTTTGGAAATTTAGAAAATAAAATTAATATCCCTGTAGCTCCTACAGAAACAATCTTTTTTTGTAAGCTAAAAGACTTATTTAATTCTAGTAATGGGTTTAGAGAAATCTGCTTTGTAATTAGGCCATTTAGTGAAAACAAATTAGAAGGTTCGATAGAATTATCTAACTTGAAATTTGTTAAAAAAATAAAGTGTGAGAGTAAAACCTTGTGTTTAAGATTATGAACATTATCCATGATAGAAAGAATTTCAGGCTGATCTAGTGGGCGTGGCTTCCTTGGAGCGTTTTACTTGAGCACCGCCGGGTTTCAATCCTGCGGACATTATGCCGGAAGCGAAAGCCGTAGTAGTCATGGCCAAAAAATGCCAGACCAGCTGGTGTACGGTAATCTTTCCACAGCCTATTCCAATACCGGGTAAGCTAGCAAAGGCTCTCGGCGTCGTGAGTGCTTGGACGTTATCTTAAAGTCGGCAGACTACGAAAAAAAAGTAGCACTTGGGCTACTTTGGTGCCATTGGCCAAAGTGTATTTGTAGTAGTTCTATACGAACGGTTGAGACAGCACATTTACTGTATGGTTCTAATGATAAGACTACCTTTATATTTTGGCTTGTGTCTAGAAGAGTTGGTTGGTTGTTATCTCATCAACCCCAACCTGAGTCTGCCTCTGAGAGTTTCTTATGGTTTTATATATGATATATCTAATATATAATGCCACTTTCTGTTTTTTAAGTTTAATGCTAAATTTTATGCTATGAAGTTTAAATATTGAAAGTAAAAACATGAATTTCCTAAGATATTAATGTATTTTAAGAAAAGATTTACTTTATTTAAACTAATGTGTAGAATAGCATTAATTTAAGAAACGAGGTGATTATTATGGACACAATTGATTTGAAAATTATTAATGTCTTGAAAGAAAATAGCAGGGCAACTACTTCGGAAATAAGCAAAAAAGTAAGCCTCTCCATTCCTGCGGTAGCAGAAAGAATAAGAAAAATGGAGGAAGCAAAGATAATTGAAAAATACACAATAAAAATTAATAGAGAGAAAATCAACTACAAGCTTTTGGCCTTTGTTTTTGTCAATATTGATAAAACAGAGAATATAGAAGATTTTAGAAAATCTATTGTTCAATGTAATTCTGTATTAGAGTGCCACCATGTTGTCGGTGAATATGATTATTTATTAAAAATACTTGTAGAAGATACCAAATCCCTGGAAAATTTTTTATCAAATATTCTAAAGAAAATTAAAGGTGTACTTAAATCAAATACAATAATTGCTCTTTCCTCTTTAAAAGAAAATATTAATATTGAGAGTTATGCAAAATGATTTTTAAAGGTTTCAATTTTGGAATGGTATTACAATTTGCAATAGGCCCTGTTTGTATTTTTATTTTCCAAATGGCGTCATTAAGAGGATTTTATTTTGCAGAAACAGGGGTATTAGGTGTTGTTTTAATTGATGGTTTTTTTATTCTTACTGCTATTCTTGGTATAGCTTCGATAATTGAGAAAAAAAATATAAAATTTAGTTTAAAAATATTTGGCTCTGCCATCTTGTTTATTTTTGGATTTAGCACAGTTCTAAGTCAATTTAATATTAGTTTCTTGCCGAGCTTAAGTATACAGAATATTTATTATTCAAATAATTTATTTTCTACTGCAATCATCCTCACTGCTTCAAATCCCCTTACAATAATTTTCTGGGCAGGTGTATTTTCAGCCAAAATCGCAGAAGAAGACATGAAAAGAAAAGACATTTACTTATTTGGATTTGGAGCATTATTATCGACGATGTTCTTTTTAACGTTAATTGCTTTAATCGGAAGCTTTGCTAAGACGTTTTTCGCGGATAATGTAATACAAATCTTGAATGTTACTGTTGGTTTTTTATTGATATATTTCAGTGTTAGAATGATTCTCAAAAAGGTATGAGGATATTATGAGGTAATTTCCATGTGAATATATCAACCATCAGAAGGTTATTATTAAGCCCCGACGTCGCAAAGCTCAGGGTCATTAGGTGAAATACTCGGTTATAAAAGAATGAAATGCTAGATACTGCTGCATAAAACTTAGTCAAGGTTTTACATGCTCTAAATAATTGAGTTAGGAGAGTAAATTATGAAGGCTTTTTCTGTTCTAGGTTGGATTTTACGTTTTATTGTACTTGTCGTGTTGTTCAACGTCTTCTTCATCGGTGGAGCGCAGGCTGTTTTGGGGCTGATACCGAATATCAAATCAGAGCCAGGGCTTGTATCGGCGGAAACTGGCATGTTAATTATTAGTATTGTCAATACGCTGTTGGTGATGGGGCTGGTTCTGAGCTCACGTTGGAGCGGCTGGAAACTAGCCTTGGGATTATCTTTTGCCTATTACGGTGCAGTAACATTCATTATGCAAATCGAGACATGGTATTTCCTTTCTAATATTACGGTTGGAGCACAACTTTTACCACGTTTGTTTGTGATGGGTTTTCCGATCGCGTTCTTCTTTGTCCCACTGGGGGTGTTGGTTTTGGGTAAAGGTCGTGGAAAGGCTGATTCAGTGTCTAATCCAGCACTTGTCATGCCCGTGAAACAGTGGGCATTGAAGTTGGTCGTTATCGTTATGGCCTATCTTGTCCTGTATTGGAGTGCTGGATATTTCATTGCCTGGCAAAACCCAGAGTTACGAGCTTTTTATGGAAGCCCGGGAGAAATTCTGCCTTTTTGGACGCATACATCCAATACCTTGCGTACAGATCCTGGGTTATTTTCCTTCCAGATTCTTCGTGCCATGCTTTGGACATTGTGCGCTCTTCCGGTTATTCGTTGCTCAAAGATCAATGCCTGGTGGACGGCTATCCTTGTAGGTCTGCTCTTTAGTATCCCGCAGAACATTGGTCACATTTTGGAAAATCCGCTTATACCGATTGCAAGCGTACGCTTTAGTCACATGATAGAGACAGCTTCTTCCACATTTATTTTTGGCATGATCGTAGCCTGGCTGTTACATCGTAAGCACAAATCGGTAAGTGATTTGTTCGGAATAGAGCGTTAAATCCACCTTTGATGGACTACGCCAGCTCGCTAGGGGTTAAGATTTGCAAGCAAAACCTAAGCTCCTGATTTCACCCAAATAATAACTTTTTGGTAGTCTATGAGGGCGAACCGTCAGATAACAAATTAGAGATTTATGATGTTCCATGAATAAAGTAAAAAAGACCTCGGAGCATAATAGCTGAGAGACCTTTGAAATGGCACAAAAGAATATAGAACTTCATGAATCTTGTGTTGTACTGAACCGTCTGCAGAAGGCACATACATATGGGAGTTCAATTTTTGCCTGTCTTTGTTTAAGAGATGAATAGATGAAGAATAGAAGAAAATGTTATTTCCAATGGTAAATAGAATTTCTCGTTTTGATAAAGGTTGAGTCATGATAGTGTTAATAAACTAATAAAAATGGGGAGGGTACTTTAGATGGAACATTTAGTTTATTGCGATGCAAAAGCAAAGGTTTTAGAAAAAATTTTAAATGGAACAAAAACAATGATTATTAGAGGTGCAGCTGGTAGAAAGTTACCTCATGGCAGAGTATTTGAAGGAGAAACACTTTACTTTATTGAAAATAATGGTAATGGATTAATTAATGCGAAAGCCACTGTTAAAAGCGTATTTAATTCTGAAAAAATGACAGAAGATGAATCAAAAGCGGTAGTTGCTGAAAATCAAAATAAACTAAACCTAACTGATACTCAAATAAAACGTTGGGCAGGTAAAAAAATTCTTTGCCTAATAGAAATAAAAGATGTTGAAACTATTGAAACTCTCAAACTTAATCGTCAGAGTAATATGGATGATTGGATTACCGTAGAGAAAATAACTTCCATTTTAGAAGGTTCAAGCGAAAAATATCACAGTACTAGATTGAATGACTAACAAAAACTACTAAGTAAAACTAACATAATGTAAGCCGAATTGTTTTATTTTGTGCTGTGTGAATAGATGAGAGGAAAATATCTAAAAGATTAAATGTGAAAATACAATGTAAAAGCACAAAGCGATATGATAAAGCTTTCGAAAAAAATAAGCTGCTTATAAGAAAAGGACAGCCTGTTTTAGTCTATGTAGATATGCCGTATCTTCAATATCTAAATTTAGGTGAAGATAATCATTTTGGTGGTCATGCAATTGTTTTATTTGGATTTGAGGATGAAAAACGAAAATTCCATGTATCTGATAGGGATAACTCTGATTATCCAATAAGAACCCCAAAAGGTTTAATATCTGAGGATTTTCATTTAGTTGATTATCAACAAATGGAAAAGGCTAGAAGTAGTAATTACAGACCTTTTCCTGCGAATAATAAATGGCTTGAGTTTGATTTCAACAGTTCTCAACCTGTAACTGCCCAAATAATAATTGAGGCTGTTAAAGAAACTTGTGATACTATGTTAAACCCTCCTGCGAAATTATTGGGTGTTAATGGGATTAACAAATTCTCTGAAGAAGTATTAAAATGGAGTAAATTTGAGAGCTTTAAAGTAAAATTAGCAGGAATTACGAACTATTTTATGATTAGCGCAGATGGTGGAACAGGTGGTGGAACTTTTAGAAATATGTATGGCGGGTTCCTTCCATTTTACCCTACCCAAGAGAAGTGTATAGCTTCAAGATGAAAACAACTTGGGAGCGCATATATTATTTCTAATGGTAAGGCAAACCTGATTTCTATTCAACAAACTTTTCGTAAGCTTTTATGCTCAGGTCAACTGTTTCTCTACATTCCGGATATTTAAGAAATTCTGAATGAACTTTTGCAAACCCTTGCCGGAATTCTTGACTTCTTTCCATAGCTTCAGTAGCAATATCAAAAAGGGTAACCGTAGTTTTTAAGAAATGATCTCTCTTATCCGGGTCAGCTTCTTTTAGTTCCTGAACTAAATTTTCCATCATATTCATTAGCTGGTTCATTAACATATTATTCACCTCAGGCTAATTTTACCCAAGAATGACTAGAACAATTCTTGGGTTTTACAACCAAAAGAGTGTGGACATCACATAACGCCCAAATACTGACCTATAATTCTCTTTAATATAAGTAAAAGGAGGGATTGTTTTTTATGTTAGATTTATATGAAAGTTTAGCAATAAAGATAAAATGCCCGCCGGATTTTCTTGATATTTTAAAAACTATTATTCCCGGTGATATGCTACCAATATTATTGAGTTTTAATAATTGGGCCGAACCAAAAGATATAGCGGAAAAACTCGAGATGACCGTAGAAGAGGTTAAGCAAACTGTAATAGACTCTTTAGGGATGGAATAGTATCTCGTAATAAAGAATGCTTCAAAACGAGAAGTTTCTACGGGATTGTTAATACCCTTTTGGGAGAAGGAAAGTTAAGGGAATTATCTCAGGGAGACCGAGCTAAAATCATAGAGTTTTACATGCAGTCTAGGCTCCAGATATATGACAGATATATAGATGAAAGGCTTTTAAAGCCATCTTCAAAAGTAATGACTATAGGTGAAGCTCTTAAGCATCATGAACAGTTACATGCTGCAGGTGAAACTTTCATAGTTACTAAAGATGAGGCATTTGATATTTTAAGCAGGGCTAATAACCGTGTATTGGTTTCATGCTCTTGCCGCTTAACCTTTCAAAATTGCCAAAAACCGATTAATACATGCATTAACCTTAATGATTCTGCTCAAGAGTTATTGGAGCGAGGAGTAGGTAAACAAATAACGATAGAAGAAGGCCAGGAGATATTAACTATTGCGGACAGAGAGGGGTTAGTTCATTTGGCTATCTCTTCTCCCGGTCAACCAGATTATGCCCTTTGTTCTTGTTGCAGTTGTTGTTGTCACGATTTACAAGCTTTACTTAAATACGGACGTTCGAATTGGGTTCGGAAAGCAAGTGTAGTTGCTTTCGATGACCATGAAAAATGTATTAAATGTTTTAATTGTGTGGAGCGGTGTGTGTTCGGGGCTCGGGAAAAAATAAGCGAACAATTATTATATGACCCGGAATTATGTTATGGCTGTGGACTTTGTGTAACATCTTGTCCTGTTGAGGCCATTATTTTAAAAGAAAATAATATATGAGATGATGTTTCTGCAATTACGTATCGGAGCATTTATAAAAGGGAGGTTTTTTATTTGAGGATAGGAAAGGTTTCACGGCGTACTTTTCTTATTGGCGGCGGACTGACATTTATATCTTATGTGTTTTTCGAAGTGAAATCTATTGCTGTAAAAAAATATGTTGTCCCTGTAAGGAATTTACCTTCCTCATTTAACGGTTTTACTATATTACATTTAACTGATCTTCATAGCAAGGAGTATGGTAGTAACCAGAAACGTTTGATTAACTTAATAAATCGATATGAGTTTGACATGGTGGCAATTACTGGCGACCTAGTAGATAAAGATAATCCGAACATTAATCCGGCTATTAGCTTAATAAAAGGGATGCAAAAAAAACCGGCATTTTTTGTTCCCGGAAATCATGATTGGTGGACAGACTATAAAATTAAAGAGCCACTTTTATCAGAAGGGGTACAAATATTAGAGAACACAAGCCAAAAGTATACTAAGGGCGATAAACACATATGGATTATCGGTGTAGATGATCCATACCTAGGAAAGGATAATTTAGATTTGGCTTTGGAAGGAACCGATGATTCTTCGCCAAGATTATTGTTAGCGCATGCGCCAAATATTTATCCATTAGCAATTCAATCTAAAATTGACTTAGTATTGGCAGGTCATACTCATGGTGGGCAGGTGCGAATACCAATTATAGGAGCAATTGTTGTTCCAGGGCAAGGCCTTTTTCCAAAGTTAGATTATGGACTATTTTCGTCAAACTCCACAACCATGGTGATAAATGGTGGTCTAGGAGAAAGCATCTTACCTGTTAGATTTTATAATCGCCCTGAAATTGTACTAATAACTTTGGAAGCAGTAAGTGAATGAGCGTAACAGTAGATAGAGTGTATTCCCAACACTTTGTCCAAGATGAAAGCTAAAATGACGCGTCGGTAATACGCTCGAAAGTTAGACGCCATCGCAGAAACGAAAAAGAAAGGGATGACTCAATTTGGACAAAACGAAGAGAGACATGAATTTCAAAGGTAACGAGTATGATGCAGTCATAGCATCTTTCTGCCTACCCCATTTATCAAATGAGGAAGCTGAGAAACTGGTTGATGATATTGGTGTAGTATTATGCAAGGTTCGAAATCTGAATTTATTATGATGGTTTAATTTTTGGAATAATTGCTGATGATGTTCTCTATTTTAAGGTAGACGATAGCAACAAAGCAGACTACGAAGGAGCTGGAACGGAACCATTCAAACCGTTTGAGGACAAACCCATGGTTATGCCCTAAAGGATAGGGATTAGACTACTACAATGCATGTGGTCGGGACGCATCGAGAATTCTCGGGACGTTATCAGACATAACAGCTATCAGAGCAGTTATATTTTGCATTTATTTGATTTAGGGAGGTAAATTTATGTCCTATAATTACTTTAAGTATCATGCCTTAGGTAATGACTATATTGTGATCGATCCAAATAACTCGGGAATAAATTTAAACACAGAAAATATAAAACTTATTTGTCATAGGAACTTTGGAATCGGTTCGGATGGAATTTTATATGGACCAATATTTAATGAAAAAGAAATAGGTTTAAAAATATTAAACCCGGATGGTAGTGAAGCAGAGAAAAGTGGAAACGGAATTAGGATATTTTCTAAGTATCTTCTAGATGCTGGTTATATTAAGGACAGAAAATTTTCATTAAATACATTAGGTGGTAAGGTTGCAGTTGAGGTACTTGATGCAAAAGGACAATTAATAAAAGTAGATATGGGAGTAGTGACATTTCTAAGTAATGAAATACCTGTAGATGGTAAACCCCGTGAGGTTATTAATGAGGTTTTAGAAATTGATAATAAAAATTTGAAAATAACTTGTTTATCAATTGGCAATCCACACTGTGTAATTCCAATGGTTGAAATATCTGAAGATATAGTTAAACTGATTGGACCTGAGATAGAGAACAATCCTATTTTTCCTAATCGTATAAATGTGCAATTGCTTAAAGTGTTAGATAGAAATAATATTCAGATAGAAATATGGGAAAGAGGGGCAGGATATACACTTGCATCTGGAAGTAGTAGTTGTGCAGCAGCAAGTGCAGCTTTTAAATTGGGACTTGTTGATAATGAGATAAAAGTACATATGCCTGGTGGAGTTATTGAGGTTGATATAAAAAATGACGGACATGTATTAATGACAGGGTCTGTAAATAGTGTTTCAAAAGGAGTATTTACTGAAGAATTTTGGATGGACATTACATAATCTGTCTGTTACATCTGATAACTCAGCACAGCACTCACACAAAAACAACTCGGGGACGGTTCTTGACTTGCGCCAAAAACTAATATAAAGTTAATTTAATTATAAAGTTATAGTCCAAGGAGTGAAAATAATGCCGAGAATACCCCGAGTAAAAGAAGAATTTAGCACTTATCATATTATTGTCCGGGGAAATGAAAGAAGGAATATCTTTTTTGACGATGCTGATAGAGAAATGTACCTAGATATATTAAGTAGAATGAAAAATAAATACAATTTTCAACTTTATTCCTATTGTCTTATGGATAATCATGTCCATTTAATCATAAATGACAATGGTAACGATATATCTCAAATTATGAAGAGTATTAGTATCAGTTATGTAATTCTTTTTAACAGGAAATATCAACGGACAGGGCATTTATTTCAGGATCGGTTTAAAAGTCGGTTAATAGATAGTGCGGAGTATTTGCTGGAAGTCAGTAAATACATTCATAATAATCCGGTAAAGGTAGGTATCTCGGAAAGACCTGAAGAGTATCGATGGAGTAGTTATTTCATTATCATAAAGGGGGCAGGAGACGGGGGATTAATTGAGGACTCAAAGATACTCGGAATAATATCTAAAAAGAAAGAATATGCCATTGAGGAATATAAAAGATATGTAAATCAGCAGGAAAATGATAGTGAAGCTATATTTATGACAGAGTATGGTAATTATTCACCAGGAAAAGAGAACAGGGTTGTAATTATTAATAAGCAGCAAGCCCAGGAAAAGCTGAAAGAAATGGCTGATGAAATGGGCATTTCCATGGAAGAACTAATTAGCAATCAAGAGTCCCGGGACAGGGCGATAGGAATATTAAGAGTGAATTCAATATTAACCTTAAAGGAAATTGGAGAGATTGTTGGCGGGATTAGTGAATCGCGGGTGAGTCGGATTTTAAGGAAAAACTAGGGGCAAGACAAGAACCGTCCCCTAGTTTTCCCTATGTATATTTTTCGCTTGAGATAAAGCTTTTCTGATTGTCCTTAAACCAGAGCAAATGAAGTTCTTCATCTATCATATTATGCCATAGTCTTCTATTGAAATTTGGGTCATCCCAGGTTTCTAGAATAAAGGCGTGATACATCTCAATTGCTTTAGTTTCCACTGCTGCTCCAAGTTTGTAGCGGTTATCTGCTGAAGTTAAGTCTAAAGATTTACCTAAGAACTTTCCTGCCAGAGCCATAAGGCCTCCAGGAATTGTCGGGATGTCAATATTATTTTCTATTAGGTAATTCTTATAAAAATCAACATGCCCCTGCTCGAGTTCTACCATACGCTCATAAGCATGACGAATATAGTCATTTTCAAGGCTGTCAAGCTGTGATTCATACATTTTTAGTTGAAGTAACTCTAAAAGATAGAATTCTTTCACTCTTAGTATAAAATCCATAAAATAAACCTCCTTATTAAGATTCAACTAGAAGCCTGGTTTATATATTAATAAAATGAGAGCGGCAACTATTCCCCAAATTGAATGTGTTATAAAATCAACTAATTAGGGCATAATCATATCCGGAAATTAATAAAAAAACAGCTAAAACTACACCGAAGATTCCCCCCTCTAATAGATGGATAATCTCGCCGAGCAATAGTTTTCTTAATGATACTTCTTCATTTTGTATTATTTTTATATCCAATTAATGAGATTTTTATTATAAATCAGCCAAGGAAAGAAAATGAGGTACTAATTGGACCTTCCAATAATACCCAAAAAGTTTGTTTGTAATTATAACTAACTTAGAGGATGTTTTTTAAGGAATAGTTGCATAGTCACTATTTTAGAAGATATCAATTGCATAATGAAAATGATATATGTATGATACGATAAAAATACGAAAAAATGGTTAGACGGTGTGAAAAAGTATAGGAGGAGTTACATGGAAAATAAATCTGCACTATTAGTTGGAGCAAGTGGCCTAGTCGGTGGCAAATTACTTAATTTCCTATTAGCTAGTCCGGAATACACAAAGGTATTAATCCTTGTCCGAAAACCTCTTGGCGTAAAGCATCCTAAACTTGAGGAGAGAGTAATCGAGTTTGAAGACCTAGCTCAGTACAAAGACTGCTTTAAGGTTCAGGATGTATTTTGCTGTTTGGGAACTACGATAAAAAAAGCTAAAACTCAGGAGGCATTTAAAAGGGTTGATATGGACTATCCCCTAGAAATCGCCAAAATCACAAGTGAGATGGGAGCTAAGAAATTCCTAGTCGTCAGTTCCATGGGGGCAAATCCAAAGTCAACAATCTTCTACTCTCGTATGAAGGGTCTACTGGAACAAAAGCTTACAGAGGTTGGCATTGGGTCCTTACACATCTTCCGGCCTTCTTTATTACTCGGGGATAGAAAAGAGTTCCGATTTGGAGAAAAGGTTTCCGGATTTTTAACTATAGGACTTTCATTTATCTTTGTAGGATCATTAAAAAAATATAAACCCATAAAAGCTAAAGCAGTAGCCTTAGCAATGTATAAGGCAGCTCAGCGTAATGAAGAAGGTATTCATACATATCTTTCTAATGAGATAACAGAAATGTCTTAGAAATCCTATTCAGGTAAGCTAAGGGAGAACTCAACATTAACCTTAAAGGAAATTGGAGAGATTGTTGGCGGGTTTAGTGAATCGCGGGTGAGTCGGATTTTAAGGAAAAACTAGGGGCAAGGCAAGAACCGTCCCTGCCTTTCCTTGATGGGGTGTGATTAATGTGGGGCAGAAAAAAACTCTTATTGGTTTAAATTTATCGGTTTTTATTATGATGTTAGGGGTTGGCATGACAATGGCTTTACTCCCTAAAAGGATTATTGATCTTACTGGTTCAGGTTCAACAGTAGGTTATTTGGCATCTGCTTTTGCAATTTCTTACATAGTTCTGCAGGTTCCAATTGGCAATTTATCTGACAAACTTGGTTTTGAATTTTTTCTCTTTTCAGGATATCTATTATGTTCTGCAACAGGATTGTTATACTACTTTTCAAATAGTGCAAACCTAATTTTTTTAGGTAGGATTTTTCAGGGGGCTGGAGAAGCTCCTGTTTGGGCTTTAGCCCCTGCATTATTATCTATAAAATTTCCCGATGCAAAAGGAAAGGTAATTGGTATTTATAATGCTTCTATCCATATTGGTTTAACAATTGGACCTATTTTAGGAATAATAGTTCTGAAAATTTGGACCGGAAATCAAGTGTTTTTGTTTTATGCTTTTGTTTGTTTAATTGGGGCTATCATTACATTATTTAGTGTAGAAAATGTAAATAAAAGTAAGATAGCAGTTAGGCAAAGCATGAATTTTAAGAATATCCTAACTTTAATGTCTGACCGAAGTACATTTGTTGTACTTGCTGGAATTACTTTGTATGGGGCAGGCTATGGAGTATTTTTGACCATCATTCCGGCATTCCTAATAAGCGTAAAAGGGTTTAGTCAAACATATATAGGAGTGTTTTTTTCCCTTTTTTATGTAGCTATAAGTCTCTCCCAGATAATAACAGGACCTCTTTCAGATAAAATGGGAAGAGAAATATTTATGATTCTCGGCTTGGCTTTTGCTGCTTTGGGATTAGGTATATTTCCTGGCTTAGGCCAACCTTTGATCAGTATAGTGTTAACATTGGCAAGTTTAGGGCTAGGAGTATTTTACCTTTCTTCTATGGCATTTTTAAATGAAATAGTTCCCGATTCTCTCAAAGGGACAATATCGGGAACTTACTATCTTTTTTGGGGCATCGGGTTTTTCTTTGGACCAATAGTGATTGGTAAACTTGGAGAATTACCCGGTTTTAACAAAGGTTTTTATGTTTTTTCAGTAGCCCTTATATGCGAGGTTATAATTATGACGTTTTTGTATAGAAAAGAAAGTTAGTCTGAGCATTACAAGATAAAACATTGGAGGTGTAATTGATGTGGGTGTTAATAAGGATGTTTTAAATAAACAAAGGGAGCATTGGCAAGCTACCTTCGAAAATTGCCCTGATATGTTTGGTTTGGAAGGAAGTTATGCGGCTAAAAAGGCAGCAAAATTATTTAAGAAAGAGGGAAAAGAAAAGATATTAGAATTAGGTGGCGGACAAGGTAGAGACGCTTTATTTTTTGGTCAAAGTGATTTTCAAGTAGATGTACTAGACTATTGTGAAAGCGGACTTGAAGCGATAGAAGAAAAATCGAAGAAGATGGCATTGTCCCATAAGATTAAAACTAAATGTCATGATGTTAGAAAACCCTTACCTTTTAAGGATAATACTTTTGATGCATGCTATTCACATATGTTATTTTGTATGGCATTAACTACTGATGAACTTGAATTTCTTTCGAGTGAGATAAGAAGGGTTTTGAAACCAAAAGGAATAAATATCTATACTGTAAGAACTACCAAAGATGCACATTACAGGACTGGCATACATAGAGGTGAAGATATTTATGAGGTAGGAGATTTTGTAGTGCATTTCTTTAGCGAAGATAAAGTTAATAATTTGTCAAAGGGATACAAGATAGTAGATATAGATGAGTTTGAAGAAGGAGAACTTCCCAGAAAATTATATTGTGTTGTTCTAGAAAAGGAATGAAACTTAAATGGCTATGATAAAATCATTCCCCCCCGAAATTGATAAAAACTCTCGCATTTTAATTTTAGGTTCAATACCTGGAAAAGAATCACTGAGGAAACGAGAATATTATGCTCATCCAAGAAATCAGTTTTGGAAGATTATTTATACATTATTTGAAGTACCAATGGATGAAGACTATAATAAAAAAATAAAATTTTTAAAGGGTAAGGGATTTGCTTTGTGGGATGTTATAGATGTTTGTTATAGAGAAGGTAGTCTTGATTCTAATATCAAAGAAGAAAAGGTTAACGATTTTAAAAGTTTCTTTACAGAATATCCAAATATTAAATATGTTTTTTTCAATGGTATAAAAGCTTATGAAACCTTTAGGAAAGAGGTAGGATTTGGCTTCCCGGAGATAGTTTTCAAAAGATTATTATCAACAAGCCCTGCAAATGCAATAAAGTTTGAGGAAAAATTGCGAGAGTGGATGGAAATTAAGGTATGCCCTTAACTTAAATTAAGTTTAATTCATTAGTTTCTTAATTTTTCTTAGGGATTCATGTAATAATTAGGATAATTGACAGAAAAATATTTCTTTTTGGAATTTATCTAAAAAGAATATAGATGAAAGGAGAAACAAAATGCAGTATCGGGTACTTGGCAAAACCGGAATAAAGGTCTCAGCAGTGGGATTTGGGGCTTTACCGGTTCAGCGCATAGATGAAAAGACTGCTGTGGAGGTGTTGCATAAAGCCTTTGATTTGGGAATGAATTTTCTAGATACAGGTTTTAGGTATTCTGATAGTGAGTATAAAGTAGGTTTAGCCCTTAAGGGACGTAGGGAAGGTATTACTGTTGCGACAAAATCTCCAGCCCGAGATAAAAAGGGAATGACTGAGCATATTCAAATAAGTCTAAAACGGCTAGGGACAGATTACATTGACCTCTATCAATTGCACAATGTAAAGGATATTGAGAATCTAGATAAGGTATTGGCACCAGGTGGTGCTTTAGAAGCTTTAAAGGATGCTCAAAAAGAGGGCTTAATAAAACATATCGGTATTTCTAGTCACCGAAAGGAGACTTTATTCTTAGCGATGAGGCAAGGGTTTGTGGACACAATTCAGGTCCCCTTCAATGCAGTAGAAACTGATGAGATAGAGGAACTGCTTGACTTGGCTGAGGAGACAAATACCGGTGTAATTGTAATGAAGCCTTTAGCAGGCGGAGCTTTTAGTAATTCCATCGCTGCTCTTAAATTTATTCTTAAGCACAGGGTTAGTATTGTTATTCCTGGAATGGATTCTATAGAACAAGTCATAGCAAATTCCCAGGTGGGTACTATGGAGGCTTCCCTTACGGAAGAAGAACAGAAGAGTCTTGATGCAGATATTGCACAGTTGGGAGCAGGATTCTGCCGACGGTGTGAATACTGCCTACCTTGTCCCATGGAAATTAACATTCCTCAAATTTTCATTTGGGAAAGTTATGTTGACCGTTACAACCTAGCGGACTTCGCCCGTTTACGTTATCAAAGCAGCTCTAAAGGGGTGGATACCTGTATAGACTGTGGTAAATGTGAATCTAAATGTCCTTATGACCTACCCATTAGGCAAATGCTGGACAGGGCAGGGAAGAAACTTTCTCAAAAATAGTTCAATGAAGTGCTGTGGGTTACCTTAGGGTAACTTTTTTTCTTTTAAAGATATTTTATTCACAACTACCAACATACGACCACTAGATGTTACAATAATTGTAATAGTTTAAGGGAGTGGTTATCATTTGGAAAATATTATCTTAGGTTTCTTCATAATTCTAAACTTATTCAGTTTTATCGTAGTTGGCTATGACAAATATCAGTCGAAAAATAGGGGTTGGCGGGTGGCGGAAAGAAATATTTTCTTAATGGCAATAGTAGGTGGAGCTATAGGTATTTTTGGAGGAATGAGATTATTTCGCCATAAAACAAAACATAGGAAATTTTCATATGGTATACCGATATTAATGATTATCAACCTACTAATTTATATTTATTTATTCACAGCTTAAATGAAGTCAATCCAATATAATAAAAAAATCTGCAATTTTAAAAAAAGTAGGGCTGAATAATGGATTGTATAAGTGGAATTGTTGAAAGAATTACATATGTAAATGAAGAGAATGGTTTTAGTGTCATCAAAATCAGGTCCAAAGGCTATTCTGAGTTAGTCACGGTGGTAGGCAATATGACTACTATCAATGTAGGCTCAGTTCTCAACCTAAAGGGTGAGTGGAAGCAGGATAGTAGATTTGGCAAGCAGTTTAGTGCCCAAGAGTGTATAGAAGCAATACCGGCTACAGTGGCCGGGATCGAAAAATATCTAGGAAGCGGCCTAATCAAGGGTATTGGGCCGGTTTATGCTAGAAAAATTGTAAAAAAGTTTAAAGAAGAAACTATTAATATTATTGAGGAAGAAACGGATCGATTAATTGAAGTTGACGGAATTGGTCAGAAAAGAATCGAAATGATTAAAAAAACATGGCAAGAACAAAAAGAAATAAAAAATGTTATGCTTTTTTTGCAAGGATATGGAGTTTCCACTGCCTTTGCCGTTAAAATCTATAAGACCTATGGCAATGAAAGTATTAAGCTAGTCAAGGAGAATCCTTTTCGCCTTGCTGATGATATCTGGGGTATAGGTTTCAAAACTGCCGATCAAATAGCACGTAAATTAGGCTTTGACCCTGATTCCTATGAGCGGTGTCGGGCAGGAACAATCTACATCTTAAATCAATTGGCTAACGAAGGTCACTGCTATTCCACCCGAGAAGAATTAGTCAGACTCGGACAAGAGACCTTAGAGGTTTCTGGGGAAAAACTGACCGAAGTTTTGGCTAGGATGGTCATGGATAAATCGGTAATTCTTGAGGGAGAAAATGCCTACTATTTGCCACCTTTTTATTATAGTGAAGTTGGTGTAGCCGAAAAAATTATAGAATTAACGAGACAGGTTACTAAGTTTAAGTCCTTCCCGCTAGCTAAGGTTATCGAGGAAATACAACATGAAAACAATATCCAGTATGATGTAGTCCAAAAAGAAGCAATTGAAAAAGCTGTTTCCTCCAAGTTTATGGTTTTGACGGGAGGCCCGGGGACAGGAAAAACTACAACAACTTTAGCTATCATTAAGGTTTTTGAAAAAATGTATGCTCAGGTAGTTTTAGCTGCTCCAACAGGTAGGGCGGCAAAAAGGATGTCAGAAGCTACCGGAATGGAAGCTAAAACTATCCACCGCTTGCTAGAATTCAAACCCCCTAATGGTTTTCAAAAAAAAAGCGAGAATCCGTTAGAATGTGATGTATTAATTATTGATGAAACCTCAATGGTGGATATTATTCTGATGTACAACTTGCTTAAAGCGGTACCGCTGGATAGCGTTGTCATTTTTGTGGGTGACGTTGACCAACTCCCTTCTGTGGGTCCAGGTAATGTCCTGCGAGATATTATTGATTCGGGAGTAGTTAACGTTGTCAATCTAACTAGAATCTTCCGACAAGCTCAAGGTAGCAGGATTATTACAAATGCCCATAAAATTAATAAAGGTGAATTTCCTAATTTAAAAAGTGATAAAAAAAGTGATTTTTTTTTCATGGAAGCCAATGACCTGCCTAAAATAGTAGAACAAATCAAAGCCCTTTGTACCCAGCGGCTACCGGGTTATTACAGCGTTGATCCAATAAATGATATCCAGGTAATTACGCCTATGCAGAGGGGCGAGGTAGGCGCCCGCAATTTAAATGTAGTTTTACAGGAAACCCTTAATCGCAGTACTACCATTATTTATAATGGAGGAGTAAAATATAAGCTGAATGATAAGGTTATGCAGATTAAAAATAATTATGATAAAAACGTCTTTAACGGTGACATTGGTCGGATTGCCCATATTGATTTGGAAGATAAACAGGTAAAAATAATGTTCGATGGTTTGGAAATTGAGTATGATGTAAATGAGCTTGATGAGGTAGTATTGGCTTATGCGACTACTGTTCACAAAAGTCAGGGCTCGGAATATAAAATAGTAGTTGCTCCCATAGTTACTCAGCACTACATGATGCTGCAGAGGAATTTACTGTACACTTGTGTAACTAGAGCTAAACAGGTTTTTGTCTTGATAGGATCTAAAAAGGCTTTAGCTATGGCAGTGAAAAACAATAAGGTGACTGAACGCAATACTATGCTGAAAGAGAGACTTAGTAAAAAGAGTGACTAGTGACTAGTGACTAGTCACTAGTGACTGGTGACTAGTTGTTAGTGGCTAGTTGGATGCTAAAATTATTGGATTATTAGATTATTAGACTATTGGACTATGTCGATAGACGATATTTTTCTCGCCCACTTTTTGACTATTATTGAGAAGAGGAATGTTTATGGAAATTTGGTTAAAAGGTTTTTTTATTGGCTTATCAATTGCTGCCCCGGTAGGACCTATAGGGGTACTCTGTATAAGAAGGACCCTATCAAGCGGACGGCTCTCTGGTTTTGTAACCGGACTTGGTGCGGCTCTTACTGACTTTATTTATGCTTTTATCGGTGGCTTTGGATTGACGGTAATTTCTAGTTTTTTAGTTGAAAAGCAGGATATTTTTCGCTTCATTGGGGGTTTATTTATCATTTATCTAGGATATAAAATATTTATTTCCCAACCAGCGGGGGATAATATTTCTTTAGTAGAAAAAAATCTGCTAGGTGTTTTTGCCTCATCATTTATTGTTGCTATCACAAATCCTATTGCACTGATTTATTATATAGCTGTTTTTGCCGGGTTAGGAGTAGTAGTACTTGAAAATAACTATTACAGTGCATCTCTTCTAGTAGCTGGTGTTTTTATGGGCTCGACTTTATGGTGGTTCCTATTAAGCCAGGTAGTGGGATTAATTAAAAACAGGGTTACCAGCCGGGGATTACAGATGGTCAATCGGATATCTGGTACGGCCATAGCAGGCTTTGGTATATTCGCTATTTGGTCTACTCTTTACTAATTGGAAGTGTTAAAATAAGGAAAAAAGAAAAGCAAATTATTATTAATAAAATATTTATTGGGGAGGTTTTGTATGGATAGTTTTTTTAAAGAGTCCAAAAGTTTTGCTGTTTTAGGTTTATCCCGTAACCCCAAAAGCTTCAGCAGAAAAGCCTATGAGTTTCTCAAAAAGGAAGGATATGATTTATTTCCTATTAATCCCCATATTACAAATATTGATGGGGAAAAATGCTACAAATCTTTATCTGAGGTTGATCAAACCCAAGCTGCCATATTTTTTACCAGTCCAGAAGTTAGCAGGAAACTGGTTCCTGTGTGTAAGGAAAAAGGAATAAATAATCTATTATTTCAATTTGGTTCGATCACGAAAGAAGATTTGAAGGAAGCTAAAGCTCTTGGTTTAAATGCAAGATATGCCTGTGTTTTTCTATATCATCCACATGCGGGTTTTCCCCATAATATTCACCACTTCATACACAATCTAATAAATAAAGATAAATAAACCAGCTCAATGCCGGTTTATTTATCTTTATTTTCCTAATCCTTTCTCTAGTTCCTGTATTTTGCTAGAAAACCATGAGGTATGTAAGTCTTCATCAATTAAATTGGACCATAGGAGGGTGAAAAGATCATCCTCTTTTTCTATTTTCATAATTAAATTTTTGTAATCATCCATAGCCTTTTTCTCAAGCATGATATTTATTTTAAGCATGGTGATTAGCCCAGTCCTTGCAACTACATTGCCGCTCATTTTACCTAAAATAGGTGCTATTACATCACCTAGTGAGGTTGGAGTTTTCCCTAAGGACTTTATTTTATCGGCGATATTATTGACATGCTGCTGCTCAATATATGAAGCCCGCTCCAGCACCTTACTAATATAAAAATCCTTACTTTTAATTTGCTTACTCTGAGCCATATATAGATCGACCTGATTTAGCTCTAAGCTATAAAACCAATTTAGCTTTTGGATGAGCTCATTGTTGTTCATATTATATAGCCCCTTTTCATATAGCCTCCTTATTAAAATGTGTAATTAGCGGATGAATTATTTATGGCAAACGTTTATTTAGGTATAATTCCCAAATTTTTTAAAAAACATCATTATCTGATTTTTGGACTATTTTTCTGGGTATGTAATTTTTAGCAATTTTATTAATAAAGAAAAGAAACTAGGTAGCCCCTAGGGCACTGAATAAGTCCCATTCGTGTCATTCTGAATGAAACGAAGTGGAATGAAGAATCTTGAAAGTCGCTTAAATACTAGATCCTTCGCT